>CAJWMA010000117.1 GCA_913042995.1 uncultured bacterium
GTATCCGAGCAGGAAATCGATCACAAGCACCGCGAGCATGGATACTCCAAGTACACCAGGACAAAGGGTTTCAGGGGACTCCTCGATCTTTTCGTTATTATCTTCCTGATGCGGTTCGAGGGCCGCCCTGGCCGTTTCTTTGTAGGTCTCGGAGCGGTCTGCGCGACGGCAGGTTTTGGAGTTTCCGCCTATATCGCAGCCATTCGTTTCATCGATGGAAATATCCAGTCAAAGTATCCCCTCATGGCCCTGGGCCTCGGGCTGCTGGTTTTCGGATTCCAGATATTCACACTCGGGCTCTTTGGTGAATTGCTCTCCTATCATTTTCGCAGTGTCAGGTCCGTTGAGCCGGTGGTCATCGAATACAGCCATCCGGAAGATGCCGCTGGCGAGTCTTCCGGTGTCGGCGAGTCGGCAGAAACCGGGGAGCCCGGTACGACATGAGGCCGCGTTTCCTGGTCTTGACGGCAGCTTATCCCAGTCCCCGAGAACCCGGACGAGCTATCTTCATCGAGAACCTGAATCGGGCCCTGGTAGAGGAGGCCGGCGGCGAGCTCTCGCTCACGGTCGTCGCTCCCAGGGTCCATCCTCTTGATCCGGCCTCCGAGCTTCGCTCAGGGATCGAGGTCCGACGCTTTCCATATCCTTCGGGGGGGAAACGGTTGAAGGAGCTCGGCTCTCCCGGTCCGCTGACCCTGGGCGGCTATCTGCTCTCCGGCCTGGCCCGGGTTCTCTGGGAGGCGCGCAGGGGTGATTACGATGCGCTGCTCTGCCACTGGACGCTGCCAGCGGGCCCCATCGCCTGGTTGTCATCGTTCATTCTCGAGAGTCCATTCTTCCTCTTTGTCCATGGCTCGGATCTGAACCAGTACGCCGCCCGGTCTTCCGGTCTGCGCCTGGCCTCGCGCCTCGCCCTTGGGAAAGCTTCCGGTGTTTTTGCTGTCAGCGAGGATCTGCGGGAGTCGATAGAGACGGACTATTGTCCGTCTGCCCGTCACCTCGAGGTTATCGAGATGGGAGTGGGAGATGAATTCCTGCCGGTCGACCGAGCTGAGGCCCGACTGGGCTTGTCTCTTTCGGCTGGATTGGATGTTCTATTTGTCGGGGATCTTATCGAAGACAAGGGAGTGGGCGATCTGCTGGCGGCTCGCAGGCTGCTTGCGGATCGCGGGGTGGATTTTCGTCTTCATTTCGCCGGCGGCGGGCCATTGGAGAAAGAGATTTCTGCTGTGGATGGATGTGAGCTGCTGGGAACCCTGTCGCCGCAGGAGCTTGCTCGCTGGTACCGCGCCGCTGACCTGCTGGTGCTGCCGTCTCATTCAGAGGGCTCCCCGCTGGTGGTAATGGAGGCTCTCTCCTGCGGAACTCCGGTTCTGGCAACCAGGGTGGGAGGGGTGCCTGGGCTGATCGAACCCGGCAGGAGCGGCGAACTGGTCCATCCGATGCAGCCGGAAAGGCTGGCTGAAAAACTCGGGGAATTGCTTGAGTCGCCAGATGCTCTCGATAACATGCGCGAGGCGATTCTGATCGACAGCAGGGATTTCAGCGCCCGGCGCTGCGCCCGCCGGGTCTGCGAATCTTTACGCAGGACGCTCGGTGTCGGGGGCGAGACCGCATGACCGATACAGCTACCCGTTACGACAGCTATTGGCGGCTTCGCGATGAGACGAGGACAAAAGCCAGGAGCCGTTCCCGGGCGTCCCTCGCCTTGCGGCTGCTTGAGGAGGCAGGCTGTGTTTCGCGGGAATCTTCGCCGCCCAGCCTGTACGAGGTCGGCTGCGGTCCCGGGTGGGCTCTTGAGGTTTTTCGCGAGGCAGGTTTCGAGGCGCGGGGGTGTGATGTGTCTCCGGAGGCTGTCGATCGCGCCAGGGAGCTCGGTTTCGAGGTGAGGTGCCTGGATATTGAGGAGGCTGGCGAGGAAGATCCGGTCGTTAGCGGTGAGGTGGATGTGCTGGTCTGCCTGGAGGTTCTGGAACACCTGCGCGAGCCTTCCGCTGTCCTTGGGAAGCTGCGGGATGCTCTTTCCGCCGAGGGCGGTCTGGTTATTTCCCTTCCGAATGAATACCATCTCATGAGTCGGCTGGCGGGGCTGTTCGGCCGTTCACCGCTGGGTGGGCCGGATGATCCGCACCTGCATCATTTTGAGAGAGCTTCCGCCCTGCGGCTCTTCGAGGGGGCGGGCCTTGAGGTGCGTGGGCGTCTCGATGATTCGATTGTTCCGCCGAGGATGCCGGTGTTACGCTGGCTGTTTCGTCCCCTGCTGGCTGTCCTGCCGGGGCTGTTTTCGATAGCTCACGTTTTCCTGCTGGGCGCGAAGGTGGAGGTGAAAACCAGGTGATTCGAATGTCGGCTTCCAGCCATCTCCCATCTGCAGGGGACCGGTCCGCGCCGGTTACCGGCGATCGTCGGTGGATCCTTCTCATGCTTTCGGCAGGCCTGCTGGCTGTCCTGCCTTATGTCGGCATCCTGGACTCTCCCTATGTCTTCGATGATGTGAAGCTCGTCAGGGACAATAAGGATCTGCGTTCGCAGGGGGATGGGGGCATCGGCGACATCGCGGCGACCTTTGACGTTACCTCCAGGAAATGGTCGAAAGAGGAGCTGCGGTCCAACTACCGTCCGCTGCGGTTCCTCTCCTACCGCCTCGACTATTACCTATCAACGGTGTTTATCGGTGATTTCAATCCAGCCAAGGACCCACCGCCGGTCCTGTTCTTTCATCTGCAGAATATCTTCTGGCACGCCCTCAACGCGATGCTGGTCTTCCTGCTGGGCAGATGCCTGCTGGGAAGCTCCGCCGCAGGATTTCTCGCAGCTCTCATCTTCGCTCTGCACCCGGCTCAGACCGAGGCGGTAACCTATATTTCATCTAGAAGAGATGTGCTCTCGACCTTCTTCTTCCTGGCGAGCCTGTCGCTGTACCTGGCGGTCCCGCGTGAAAAGGAGCCGAACCTGGGCGTCCTGTTGCTGGGAGCCTCTCTCTTCTCGCTGGGACTTCTTGCCAAGGAGATGGTGATCACGCTGCCGGCTGTGCTCGCGCTGGTTGACCTGTCGCGTCGTCCGGTTCTCGGGCCCCGCCGCCTGGCTTTCCATGCCATCCTCTGGGCGGTAGCCCTCACCTCCGCCATCATTACCCTGACGACACCTGGCCTGGTCGCCTCCGGGGGCGAGCCGCGGGGGGGGGCGATGATCTACGATGCCGGTCGTTACACGGTCCGGTATCTCGAGCTCCTTCTGCTTCCCTTGTCCCAGAGCATTGATTACTCCTACGCGGCGATCACTGAGTCGAGGGGGCTCTTCGATCCGCTTGCCTCGCTGCTTTCGCTGGCGCTGGTGTTGTTCCTGGTGCTGGTAGCGGTTCGTTCCTACAGGAAGGGCGCGGGCCTCGCGGGCCTGGCTGTTCTGTGGTTCCTGGGAACCCTGGTCCCGGTTCTTCAGTTTGTTCCGATTGCCGAGCGGTTCGCCGAGCATTTTGTCTATCTTCCGTCCATCGGGATCGCCCTGCTGGCGGGCTGCCTGCTGCGGTCTGTCCTGGGGCGCAGCGACAAGCTGGGCTGGGCTGTTGGGCTGTTGCTCGCCGCCTCCTGTTTCTTTCTGACGGTGCGGCGCAACAGTGACTGGGAGAGCCGCGAATCACTCTGGGCCTCGGCGGTCAAGGCGCAGCCGCAATGCGCCCGGGCGCGGTTTGAATACGCCAACGCCCTGGTAGAGAAAGGAGGGCGCGGCCCGGCGGATGCCATGGCCGAGTTTGACAAGGCCCTCGAGATCTGGGATGGGCAGCCGCTCGAGAGCTATCATGGCTACAAATTGAGAATCCATGCTCAGCGCGGGCTGGTTCATTCGTCCCTCGGCAAGACGAAGCCGGGCAGCCTCAGGAAGGCTATCGATGAGCTTCGTCTCCTCCTGTCTGAGAAGGACATCGATGGCAGTGAACTTTCGGTCTCCACCAGCCCCATCCTGTTGAGCCTTCGCCTGGAACTGGCCTCCTGTCTCGAACGGGGCGGGGAGGAAGACGAGGCTCTCAGTGAATACAGGAAGGTCATCGAGCTCGATAATGATTCGACCATGGCGCTGCGGGCGCGTTTTCAGCTCCACCAGATCCTGCTGAGACGGAAGGATCTGGATGGAGCTGTTTCGGTATTAGAGGAAATACCGCCTCTCCTCAAACGAAACAGCGGAGATTGGCTGAAGGCGCAACTGCTTCTTTTTACGGTTCTTCTCGAGCATAAGAAAGACTTCGATTCCGCCGCGGCCCTGATCGAGGGCCTGCTGCGCTCCGCATCAGGAGATGAGGAGAAGGTCGGGTTCCTCTTGAGGCTGGCGCAGGTTTTTGACCGACAGGGGAATCTGGATGCCTGCGTCGAGAAGCTTGAGGAGGCGCTGCAGATCAAGCCCGATTCGGTCGCCGTTCTCGAGAGTCTTGCGCCCATCGAGAGCATGAGAAACCGTACCGAGCGTGCCGAGGATTATTTCAGCAGGCTTCTGAAAATCAATCCGGCTAATTCGATAGGTCTGCAGGGGCTTAAAGAGATCAGGTTGCGAAAAGACGCGGGGCCCGCAAAGGGAGCGAAGCAACTCGAGGCGCAGAAGTTGCTGGAGAGCATGGAAGAAACCGCCCGTGGGCACGAAGCCAGGAAACAATGGCCGGCCGCTCGCCAGAGCTGGGGTCATATCATCGAGAAGGCCGCCGAGACGGGGGCCACGGACAGGCTGGCGCAGGGCTACCGCGGGATGGCCCGGTGCGAGGCGCAATTGCGCCGCAAGGAGGAGGCCCTGGAGTATCTTGAGAAGGCGCTCGAGACCGGCTCCGCGCGCGCCGCCACCTTCCGGGCTCTGGCTGACCTTCACCTGAGACACCTCGGCAAGCCTGCCAGGGCGGCCGATTATTACAGGCGCCACATTGCGGCTCTCGGTCCCGAGTCGAAGGTGGATCCGGGGGTCTTCCTCAATCTTGCCCGGATTCTCTCGAATGATTCGGCGGAAGAATCGATCGACTTTTTCGAGAAGGCCGTCGACCTGGGGATTCTTGAGATTCTCGGCCCGGATTCAGCCGGGGTGAAAAAAGATATGGGCCTGCTCTACGTTAAGCTCGGGCGTTGGCAGGAGGCCTTTGAGTCTCTCTCCGGTTACCATGAGAGCCTTGGCGCGGAAAAAGCGGCTGATCGTCTTGTTATCGAGGAGATCCTCAACGAGCATGTCCTGCCCAACCTGGTAGGAGAGCAGAAGAAAAAGGACGGCGGTAGATAGGATTTATCCGCCTGCTGATGAGATGAGGCTTCATAGAATCTGGTTACCGGGCGCCCGTGAGGGACGCACCTACTCTCTCGATGAGGATGAATCTCATCACCTGGTTACCGTGATGCGGCGCGGCGAGGGAGACGAGGTGGTCGTGGTCGCGGGAGAGGACCGTATCTATCTCGGGGTCATCGAGTCGGTCAGCGAGGAGGGGGACACTTCGTTGGTCAAGGTGACCGTTGGTGAAGATTATTCCGCTCCGCCGCCGTCGGTGAAGCCCTGGCTCGTGGCTGTGTCCGTGGTGAAGGAGCGCAACCTGGAGCTCGCCATTCGCATGCTCTCAGAGACCGGGCTGGAGGGAATTATTCCTCTTGTGAGCGAACGGGGACAGGTTTCCCTGAAGGCGGGTTCCGGTAAAATCGATCGTTGGAAGAGAATCGTCCTCGAGTCGGCAAAGCAGTGCGGGCGGGCGAGTTTGCTGGATATTAGGGAGTCGATTTCGATTGAGGAATTACTGAGGAAAGAGACCGGTCGAGACGTCTGGATAGCCCATCCAGGAGGCCCAGAACCTTCCTGTAGCGCTTTCCTTGGCAGGGATGGGCTGAAACCAGCCTTGTTCCTCATCGGCCCTGAGGGAGGCTTCAGCACCGCTGAAATCGCTCTCTGTGAGGAGAATGGGGCGCGGTTGATCGGGTTTCCAATGCCGGTCATGAGAACTCCGGTAGCTGTGATGATGATTGGGGCTCTTGGAGCCCTGGTGGAGATGACGGCGGCCCGGGAAAGAGCTGACGAGGATGGCGTAAATTCCTGTTGATTCATTCTTTGCGGGCATGTAATATTCGGCCTTTTGACCCGGAATCAGAAGGATTTCAAGCAGTTCTCATGTCGAAGACCTTTCTCTTACGCAAAGAAGATGTCCAGCGTCGTTGGATTCACATCGATGCGAATGGCGTAGTGCTGGGCAAGCTCGCGGTTCATGCCGCCGTTGCTCTCATGGGCAAGGACTGTCCTACCTATACTCCGGGAGTCGATTCCGGAGCCTTCATCGTTGTTACCAACGCTGAACTTGTGAAGGTTACCGGCAAGAAAGAGACCGACAAGAAGTACCGCTGGCATACCGGTTACATAGGCGGCCTGAAGGAAAAATCGCTCGACGAGATGAGAACGACCAAGCCCGAGAAAGTAATCCAACTGGCGGTCAGAAGGATGTTGCCTAAGAACAAGCTGGGAAGGAATATGTTGAAGCGCCTGAAAGTTTACGCCGGCGTCGAACATGGCCACGAGGCCCAATCCCCAAAGACGGTTACAGTTAGCTGATGGCAAAGAAAAAAGAAGTCAATTACATCTGGGGTACAGGACGCCGGAAAACCTCCGTTGCGAGAGTGCGTCTCATCGAAGGCAGCGGAAACATCCAGGTCAACGGCGGAAAAGGACTGAAGGATGTCGACGCCTTCTTCGGAACCGAAAAAGAGAGGCAGCGTGTCAGGGCGGCCCTGAAGGCCGTTGGCGGCGAAAAATCCTTTGATATCTTCGCTCGCGTACATGGCGGCGGATACAGCGGTCAGGCCGATGCCATTTCCCTCGGAATTTCCCGGGCGCTTCTCAAGCAGAACCCGGAAAACGAATCCATTCTTCGCGACGGTAAATTCCTCACGCGTGACTCGAGGGAAGTCGAGCGGAAGAAGCCCGGACAGAAGGGCGCCCGCAAGAGCTTCCAGTTCTCCAAGCGCTGATCCTGTCGGCGGGGAATCGCTTCGGCTCATAGGTGAGTCGATCTCCCGCGAGCGTGGCTACCTGTTGCTTGAGGAGACTCTCCTTACCTGTCTGAGTGGAGGGGAATAAAGCCCATGCCAGTACAGTTGAAAAAGCTCCTTGAAACGCTTGAGGAGCTGGCGCCTCTCGAGCTTGCCGAGGAATGGGACAATGTCGGGCTGTTGCTCTGTCCGAGTCGGAAAAGAACAGCCAGGAAGATTCTGCTGACGATCGATCTTACGGAGCCGGTGCTCGAGGAGGCGCTCAGGATAGGGGCCGAGACTATCGTGGCCTACCATCCGCCGATTTTCGATCCGCTCAGCGAGATCACTCCCTCTGAAGCAAGGCAGCGGGTCATCCTGCGCCTGGTGGAGGCTCGGATTGCCGTCTACTCTCCACACACGGCGCTTGACGCGGTTGCCGGCGGGGTCAACGACTGGTTGGCCCAGGGACTGGGCGAGGGAGACTCCGCGCCGATCATTCCCTTTGCGCAATCCGGCTTCGAGACGGCGGAGGTCGCGACTGGCCAGGGACGCCTGGTAAGGCTGCGAAGGCCTGTCACGCTTTCAACCCTGGTTCGAAGGGTCAAGTCTCATCTCGGTCTCAAGAAGTTGCGGGTGGCTAAGGTGAGACGAGGTAACCCGCTAGTCTCAAGCGTAGCGCTCTGTGCCGGGGCCGGGGGCTCTGTGCTCGGTGGGGTCGAGGCTGATGTCTATCTTACCGGCGAGATGCGCCATCACGATGTCCTGGATGCGAACGCTCTCGGGACAACGGTAATCCTCTGTGAGCACACCAACACCGAGCGCGGCTACCTGCGGATTTTCAGGTCCAGGCTGGCGCGCGCCCTGGGCAAGGGGGTCGAGGTCAGGGTATCAAGGACCGACAACGACCCCCTCGAGTTCGCCTGAGACCCGTTTTCTCGGCAAAGCGGCAGGCTCAAAAACTAAAATCCAGGCCGACCATCAGTCGCCAGTCATTTTCCATCTGGGGGCCATCGAGATCCTGATGGATGGGAAATCCGATCTCAAGAGCCAGGTTGAAGGTTTCATGAAACTTTTCCTCGGTCTCATCGAAAGCTTTATTCAGCCTGTCTATGGTCTCATCTAAATTAAGGTTGAGGCCGAACAGGATATCGATGCGCTCGCCGCCGCGCAGGTCGGCGCGCGCGTTGGGGCTCATCATCGGGTTCATCGCGACATCCTGTCCTTCGACATTACCCCAGGTGGCTCCCTCGATCCTTGCCGAGGCGCTCAGAGTGTTGCTGAGCTTTTGCGAGTACCACGCCGTCGCCTGGAAGCGATTGCCGAGAGAGTAGCCCTCTCCATTTTCTCCAAGGCGGATGGCGCTGTTTGCCTGGGCGCCCCAGGACCAGCCGTCTTTCTCTGCGAGGTAGGTCAGCCCGGGGAGGAGATCGAAGGTGCCCGAGCCCATCTGCATGGGATAGGCCATCCGCATGGGCATGTCACCTGCCATGTTCCTGCCGGCGCCGGTTTCCTTGATGGATCCAATGGGAATACTCAGCCCAGCGTTCAGGTTCAGTGTTTGGCTGTGGTCGCCGGTCATCCACAATGGAACAATACCGGTGAGCTTGAGGTCGCCGGCACCGCTGCTCAGCGTCTTTCTGCGCATGGTCATATTCGGCATCTCCGGCATCGGCATCTCGGAGACCATCTCCATACGCTTGAGGGGGAGCATGGCCATGAGGGTCATGGAGTCGCTGACACCGTACATGACTCCAATCATATGCATCTCCATCCGCATGCTGGTGGGAGCCATCATGAAACCGGCATCGAGGATGTCCCGGGTGCTTGCCGTGGTCGAACCATCGAGGTTGCCATTCATCTCCATGATTCCGTAGCGGTAGGAAAACATGACCTCGCCCGCCTGGTGCGTATGGTCTCCCATGATCCCGAGCGGAGAATTACTGTCATGTCCCATCCCGGTTGAGCCGTGTTCGTGTCCCTCGGGAGGGACGTGCTCATCACAGTAGGCAGGGCAAAGGAACAGGAGGAGGCCCAGGATATAGAATACGAAACGAAAATTAAGGGGAGTCATGTTGTCTTCCTATCGATAGAGAAAATACCTGAAATGGCCGGGGAATCTTTCATCCCGGCTTCTATTCCCTGCAGCAGAGGGACCAGCGAATGTCGAGGGGGGAGGGAAGAGTCAGATAGGCACCTTGTCCGGATTGCCTGGGGGGCTTCCGGGGGATGACAGGCCATCATCAGGCAGTCTGGCTGCAGGGAGCAAGGCGGGGGTGTAAACCGCGGGATCGGCCTGGAGGTGATCAGGCAGGGGTGGCGGCAGGATCCATTCGCCGCCGGCTGGAGAGCAGCCCGCGGGCGACAGCAGACATTGGCGAGGCTGTGATTCGGAGTTCCTTGCGGAGGCGAAGCTTCCGGGCTCATAGAGGTCTTTTTTCTTAACGCCAGCCGGGCAGCCGCAGCAGCAGGACTCTTCGGAACTGACTGCGCAGCCGCAGGCGCAGGCGCCGACTGAGGCGGCGAAGACTGTCGCGGGGCCGGTTGAAAAAGGCATCAGGCTCAGCGCCTGGAGAAGGATGACTGGCAGGTAGGCTGTTAGGTTGAGCCAGTGGCTGAGCTTATTCTGCATAGGATAAAGGATATTTCAGCTTCGGGAATCTTTGATCAGGCTATGAGAATAAACGGCATTTTGATTGGTATCAAATACGTTAACGGATGGCTCAGGACAGGATCTCGGTGATAACGGACCCATGCACATCGGTCAGGCGGCGCTCGAACCCGTTGTGCAGGAAGCTCAGGCGCTTATGGTCAATGCCGAGCAGGTGCAGAATCGTGGCGTGGAAGTCATATACCGAGCAGATCTTCTCAGCCGCCTTGTGGCCGAATTCATCGGATGCGCCGTAGCTGTAGGGAGCCTTGACGCCGGCGCCGGCCAGCCAGGTCGTGAAGCCGTAGGGGTTGTGGTCGCGTCCGCTGGCGCCTTTCTGGAAGGTCGGCATCCTGCCGAATTCCGAGCACCAGACCACAAGGGTTTCCTCGAGCAGCCCCCTGTCCTTGAGGTCTCGAAGCAGGGCTGCCGCGGGCTGGTCGAGCACCGGGCCATGTTTACTGTATTGATTCTTGAGCTGCTTGTGGCCATCCCAATTGCTGACGCCTTCGCCGCCTGTCTGGTAGGCGCCATTGAAGAGCTGTACGAAGCGGACGCCTTTTTCGATCAGCCTCCGGGCGAGGATGCAATTGCGTGCGAAGGAGGCCTTGAGCTTATTGTTCGAATCATCGGCTCCGTACATCTTGAGGATGTGCGCGGGCTCCGAGGCTATGTCGCTGACCTCCGGGACGCTGAGCTGCATTCTCGCGGCGAGCTCATAGCTCGAGATGCGCGCCGCCAGCTCGCTGTCGCCCGGGAATCGCCGCTGGTGGCGTTTGTTCAGTCCCTGCAGGAAGTCCAGGGTCGCCTTGTCGGAGCTGTCGCTGATCCCTGCCGGGCGCTGCAGGTTCCGGATCGGCCTGGAGGAGTTGAAGTCGACTCCCTGGAACGCCGCCGGCAGGAAGCCCGGCCCCCAGTTGTTGACGCTTGACTGGGGTGTGCCGCGCGGGTCAGGGATGGCCACGTAGGCCGGCAGGTCGGCGTTCGACGTGCCAAGGGCGTAGGTGAGCCAGGAGCCCATCGATGGGAACCCGTCGAGGGTGTAGCCGGTCGACATGAAGTTTTCCCCGGGTCCGTGCGTGTTTGTCTTGCTCGTCATCGAATGGATGAAACACATCTCATCGGCCATCTCACCGAGGTGGGGGACGAGCTCTGAGATCATCTTGCGGGACTTACCGCGAGGTTTGAACTCCCACGGGCTCTTGATGAGGTTTCCCTGCTCTCCCTGGAATGTGACCAGTTTGCCTCCCGGCATGGGCTTGCCGTGCCTCTTGACCAACTCGGGCTTGTAGTCGAAGGTGT
>CAJWMA010000118.1 GCA_913042995.1 uncultured bacterium
CTCATGGCGGCATATTAGCATGACGTCTTTTCTTCGTTCAACGCCGCGGATGGGGAAAAGGGGGCCGCAATGTTGTCAGGAGCCTGTGAGAGAGGCAAATTCTCCCCTGAAGTGCTCAAGAGCCCGTCCCCTGTGGCTCAGACGGTTTTTTTGTTCCGCCTCCAGCTCCGCGAAGGTCCGGCCGGTGGAGGCCTCTATGAAAACAGGGTCGTAGCCAAATCCTCCAGTTCCCGCTTCGCCGAGGGCGATGTGCCCCGGGCAGATTCCTTCGGAGTAAAAGAGCGCCTCGGGCTCGACTGAGGCATCGCCAAGGACGGGTACGCAGCAGATCACGCAGACGAATTGGGCAGCCCGCTTCGCCGTCTCGACTCCTTCTAAAGCATCCAGCAGCTTCCTGTTGTTGTCAGCGAAGGTGCAATTCTCTCCAGCGAAGCGCGCGGAGTAGACTCCCGGGGCTCCGTCGAGGGCGTCGACACAGAGGCCTGAATCGTCAGCGATCACCCAGCGTGGACGCTCGGAGGGATCAAGCCCGGCTGCCATCCTGGAGAAGTAGGCCGCCTTGATCAGGGCGTTCTCTTTGAAGGTCACGCCGGTCTCCTCGACATCCTCGCAGGGAGGGAGGTGTTCGATGCCCACCGTTCGCACCGGAAGGTCGTTGAGCACGGTGGAGATCTCCTCGAGCTTGTGCAGGTTTCCCGTTCCCACCAGCAACATCAGCTACTCCTTCTTCGGCCGATTCGTTCTTTCAGGGGACATCGCGGAACCGCGCCTCGTTCTCCTTCCACCATTTTTTCCAGACCGCGGCATCGTAGCCGTGGTCGACTCCCAGCGATTTGCTCAGCAGCTCGAGAATTTTCCCATTCTCCTTCACCTCGGCGACCCCGCCGTTGCCGGCTTTTTTCGTCACCAGCAGGTCAAAGACCTGGGGGACGCGTTTTTTCAGCAGGAGCTGGTTGGCGATTTCCGCGGCCCGTTCGATGGATCCTTCATCTCCCGGCCGCAGCAGGGTGTTGAGGGCCTGTCGAAAGGTCTCTTCCGGATAGAATCGTCTCAGGCAGATGTTGGTTACCTTGATCACCTTGGGGCTCGGCTCGGCGAGCACCAGCCCGTAGAGCTTGTGAGCCGCCTTGACAGCCCCCGCCGAAGGCCTTGTTTTGCCTTTCGGTATTTCGACCGGGAACTTGCTGAGCGCGCTCACTGCGACCAGCCGGACGCTCTCGTGGGGCGACTCGAGGTAGGGGGTGAAGAGCTCGTAGGGCCGTGAGCCGGTATAGGCCATGATCTTACGTACGGCGTAATCAACCACTATCTGGTTGTCCGACTGGACGCTCTTGAAGAGAGAGGATAAGTGCTCGGTGTCGCCTTTTAAGATGAGGCGCTCTCTCTCTTCCGTGCTGACCCACTCACCCCTGTATTTAACAAGGCCCAGGTCGAGCTGTTTTTTGCGCAGCTCTTTTTCAAGGATCCATTCATTTTCGAAGACCGTGTAGCCCAGCTCCCGCCGGGCCATCGCATGGTTGGGATCGATCTTCAGCATGAGCTTGCAGATCTTCTGCTTCTGGGAGACGAGGTACTTCTCTCTGGCCCAGGTGGCCAGGCCGGCCAGGTCGTCGAGGCTCGAGCGATCGACCGCCGCGAATCTCTTGATGAATACTTCCTGGGGCAGGGGCGCCTTGACGATTTTCTGTACATCCCTGACGGGCTTGATCACCGCGCCGCGGGTCGTCTCGATTCGGTAGGTGTTCTCCTCCTCGTTCAAGGTGATCTTGCCCTCGATGGTCTTCCCGTCGCGGAGGTAGACGATGTCCGCTCGCAGGGATCCTGCGGAGAGAGCGCTGAGCAGTATGGCAGTAAGGAGAAGGTTGGTTTTCATAAGTGTTTGCGCAGATGGGCCTTGCTCCCATCCAGTTTAACCCCTCCGGCTCCGGATCGAAAGAAGCAGCGGGGGTCAGTCGATGCCGTTTATGAGCTCTGCCTGTTTTCTGATGATCTCGCCGATTCCCGCAGCGGCCAGGTCAAGGAGCTCATCCAACTCCTCCCGGGAGAAGGGCTCTCCCTCGGCCGTTCCCTGGACCTCGAGGAACCGGCCTCCCTCGGTCTGGACAACGTTCAGGTCGACGCCGGCCCGGGAATCTTCCGAATAGTCCAGGTCGAGAAGGGTCTCGCCTCCAACGATTCCTACGCTCACGGCGCCAATGGCTTCCACCAGGGGCTGTTCACCCAGACGGCCGTCATCGAGAGCCTGCCGGAGCGCGATGCAGGAGGCCAGGTAGGCGCCGTTGACGGAGGCCGTACGGGTTCCTCCGTCGGCTTGCAGGACATCGCAGTCGAGCTTCAACGTCCACCCTGTGAGTTTTTCGAGATCCAGAACGGCACGCAGCGAGCGTCCGATGAGGCGCTGGATTTCCTGTGTTCTTCCCGAGAGCTTCCCGCCGCGCTCGCGCCGCCGCCTGGAGCCGGTCGAGGCGGGCAGCAGGTCATATTCCGCGGTGGCCCAACCCTTCGAGGTTCCATCGAGGAAGGCCGGAACTCCCTGTTCCAGCGTGGCGGCGCAGAGGACTCGGGTCATGCCGCTTGAATAGAGTACTGTGGCCGGATGCTGTTCGAGAAACCGAGTGTTGACTTCAATGGCTCTCAGGCTGTCCGCGGGTCTCTCTCTCGCCATGACTGTTCTCTCCTGGGTTTAGGTCCGAGACAGGATAAACCCGCGCGGATTATTTTTCCGCACTTCATTTGTTTCTTCGGCTTACGCATTTTTCAACGGAGAGGAAGTTTTTCCAACCGCAAATGCGGTATATTCAGGCCATGGAGAAACGGGTGTTCCTGACATTGTTGATCCTCCTGCTCGCGGGCTGTGGTTCAAGACCGCGCAGGACGGTGGCTGATTACGCGGCCGCGCGGAAGAAGCCGGTAGAGTCTCCGGCGGCGGAGGGAGTGGAAGGCTTCTTCGCAAGCCGAGACTCGGCTCTCGTCCACATCAATGGCCGGGTTCTTACCCGGGGGGATTTCCTGGAGGCCGTATTTCGTCAGTTCGGGGAGAAGACGCTTCTCTCCGAGGTCATCAAGGAAGAGCTCTTTCTCCAGGAGGCCGAACGCCGGAAGATGAGCGTCGAGCCGAAGGATGTGGAGAGCGAGGTTGAGCAGGTTCTCGACGGAATGTCGAGGGACCTGGGCCGCGGCGACGAGGCGGCCGGCCGCATCAAGCTGGCAGACCTCTACGAAAAACAGGGCCTGGCCTTGAATGACGTGCGCGAGGAACTCAGGAGGAAGCTGGTCGCCCAGATTCTCATCAAGAGGGTAACCATGGCTATGCGAGACCTTGCCGGCGTCGATCTTCGCGGGCTCTACGAGAAGAACAGGCGGTATCATACCCGCCACATCGCCTACAGCTTCCCTTCCTTTGAAGCCCAGCCTGATGCCGCCCAGCTGCAGAAGAAGAAGGATGCCAGGGCAAAGGCGACGGGGGCCAGGGCCAGGATCGTTTCCGGCGAGCTCGATTTTGTCGCCGTGGCGCGGGCTGAGTCTGACGACCGGGTCACCCGGCCCCTGGGAGGAAGCCTCGGTCCGATCACGGCGGAAACGCCGATGGCCGAAGCCCTCAAGAAGGTGATCTTTTCCCTCGCGCCGGGCCAGGTGAGCGAGCCGGTTGAGAATCCCCGGGGTGGGTACCATATCTTCCAGGTCACGAAAATCGAACCTTCGAAGAAATACGATGAGGTCGCCGAGGAGGTGAAGAAAAACTATCTCGAGCGTGAGCCGGACATGGAGGAGATTCGTGAGGCATTCTATCGGTTGCGTGAACAGGCCCGGATCGACTGGCCTTCCGGACGATGAAGGGAAGCCGATGGGCGCGGCAGGGTTCGAGTGGAGCGAATTTCAGCGGATTCCAGGAGTTGGACCGAAGCTTGCCGCCAAGCTCGCTGAGCTTGGAGTCCAGGGACTGGATGACCTGGCTGGACGATCCCCGGAGACGCTCTACCGGGAGCTGGGTGATTTGCGCCAGGCCCATATAGATCGCTGCGTTCTCTACGTTTTTCGCTGCGCCGTTTATTTCGCAAAGACGCCTAATCCCGATGCTGAAAAATTGAAATGGTGGGCGTGGAAGGATAAAACGGTCACCTGAGAGAAGGTTTTTAGGCCGCAGGCACCGGAGTCTTGGCCAGGAGAGAGATGGAAGCAGGCCATGGAAGAAGCTGAAGTGAGCGAGACCGGGAAGCGGGAGCCTGAGGCCACAGAGCCTGAGTCCACTGTCAAGGCGGCTGAGGACCCCGGCGTCCTGACGGAGGATGAGCTCCCCCGAGCCATCGAGGCCGTCCTGTTCTGCGCCGGTGAGCCGGTGACGATTCGTGAGCTCGCGGAGCTGTTCGAGTTCGGGGTACACGACGTCAGGTCGGCGGTCGAGAACCTCAGGGAGGAATACATAGAGTCCGGCAGAGCGTTTCGCGTTGAGGACATTTCCGGCGGTGTGCAGCTCCTGACTCTTTCTGAATTCGATCCATGGCTTCGCACCCTGCATCAGAAGCGGCGCAGCAGCAGGCTCTCGCCGGCCGCTCTCGAGACCCTGGCGATCGTTGCCTACAAGGGACCGATTACGAAGGCTGAGCTCGAGTCGATCCGGGGAGTGCAATGCGCTCCAACTCTCAACACGCTTCTCGATCGCGAACTCATCCGGGTCGCCGGCAAGGCTCCCGGACTGGGGCGGCCGCTGCTCTATCATACGACGCCGATGTTCCTCGAGAGCTTCGGTCTCGGGAGCCTCAAGGATCTTCCTGAGCCTGAGACTCCACCCTCGAGAGAGGAGCGCGAGGCTCTCGAAGCTGAAAACGAGGAAGAGGCGGATACTCCCCAGCCTGCCATGGAGGCGGCGGATGAAGATGCGGCCGAGCAGCAGGATGCTCCGTCCGAGGCGGCCGAGCGCGACTCGCCGTCCGGGGATGAGGAAGAAACCGACCCTGGCATCGAGCAGGAGCAGGCTGAGCTCGACAGCTGAACTTCGATCTCCGCGGTCTACCGGGATTTTTTTTCCGAGACGCAGTAGAGATGACGCTCACCGCGCAGGAAGAGCTCATCCTCGATGATGGCCGGAGATGCGGAAAAAGAATCCTCCAGCTGGTTGGCCGCTACCAGCGCGTAATCACCGTCACTTTTGATCACAAGCATCACGCCGTTGCGGCTCATGACATAGACCTTACCGCCCGCTCCCACCGGCGATGAGTAGATCATCTGGAAGCCGGGGAGACGCCTGGGACCGAAGATCGGCGTTCCGGTCTTGGCTTCCAGGCAGCTGAGGAAGGCCTGCAGGTGCCGAATGAAGAAGAGTTTTCCCTGGTAGAGGAGAGGCGATGGGACATAGGGGGTGTGACGGTCAATTTTCCAGGTGACCGCCGTGGTGCCGGTGAGGTCGCCGCTGGCGCCCTCGAGCCTGATGGCGAACATGGACTGGAACTCGTAGCTGCTGGCGGCGTAGAGAAAGCCATCGGCGGCCACGGGCGAGGCCACGACATTGTTCGACAGACCGCCGCATTCCCAGATGACCTTGCCGGTTGCAAGATCATAGCTTCGAACCCGGGTCGTCGCCGCGATCACGGCCTGGGGCCGGCCGGCCTCTTCGATGATCAGCGGCGTGGACCAGGATGAGACCTCGTCACGAGCCGCTCTCCAGATTTCTTTCCCGGTGTGCTTGTCGAGGGCGACGGCGAAGGAATCACCCTCATGGTCCCAGTTGATGACCACGGTGTCGCCGTGAAGCGCCGGGGAGCTTCCTTCGCCGTGGCCGTGTTTGACCTTCATGTCGCCGAGGTCTTTTTTCCAGGCGAGCTCTCCGCGGATGTCGAGACAGTAGATTCCCCGGGAACCAAACGAGGCGATGACATACTCGCCATCGGTGACGGGGGAGCAGGAGGCCCAGCTGCCCGTTACGTGGGTGCTCTCATGCGGCCGCTCCTCATCGACAATCTTTTCCCAGAGGATGGAGCCATCATCGCGATTGATCGCCAGCACCACCGAGCGCTGCTGAAATTCCGGGTTCAGGTTGTCATGGTCTCCATCAGAGTGCTCGTGCTCCTCCTCCTTCGCCTCGCCAAAGGCCGCCGCCGAGGTCAGGAAGATTCGGTCGCCCCAGATCACGGGGGTCGAGTGCCCCTTGCCGGGAAGGGCTGTTTTCCAGCGAATATTTTTCTCTTCGCTCCATTCGATGGGAGGCACGCTGTCGGGCGAGGCGCCGGTCCCAAGGGGGCCGCGCCAGTTGGCCCATTGTTTCGCAGGGTCGAGATTCACCCGCGGAGGCTCCGCCTGGGCGACTGGGGCGACCTCCCGGCGGGCCGTCCCGGCGGGCTCCGATTCGGTCTGCCGGCAGCCCGGCCCCAGCGTCGCCGGCGAAAGAATCGCCAGGAGCAGAAGCGTTGGCCAGTTCAGGTTGTCTTTTTCTGTGCTCATTTCTTTGTTTCCGGAGCTCGGGGATCTCACCTCAGGATAACCCCAGGCCCGCGCGCCTGACAGGCCCCGGGTCTTGCGTGCGATATTTTTAGCGGTATTCGATACGCAGGCTCCGTGATTGTGTGAATAATTGTTTCATTATGAATACGAACTACATATTTAAAACCGCCGTTCTTCTGTTTCTGACCATTCGCTTGCCCGCGGGCGAGGACAAGCCTCCGCGAGTCCTGGCCGAAGAGATCATCGCCGAGAGCGGGATCAAGGGCGGCCTGGTGGTCCATGCCGGCTGTGGGGATGGAAGCCTGACGGCGGCGCTTGGCGAATCCGGTCCCTGGGTCGTTCACGGGCTGGAGAAGGATCGGAAGCTTGTCACTTCGGCTCGCGGGCATATCCAGGCGCTCGGCCGGTATGGCCGGGTCTCTGTGGAGTCCTGGTCGGGGAAGAGGCTTCCCTACGCGGACAACCTGGTCAACCTGGTGGTCGCGGGCGAATCAGCGGAGCTTGACACGGCCGAGGTGATGAGGGTGCTGGTACCCCAGGGGGTCCTGCTGGTCAAATCCGACGGCAAGTGGGAGCGCACGGTGAAGCCCTGGCCCGAAGAGATCGATGACTGGACCCATTTCCTGCACGGACCGGACAACAACGCGGTCTCCCGGGACAAGCTTGTAGGGCCTCCCCGCTACATCCAGTGGGTTGGGGATCCCAAGTTTTCGCGCGCTCATGAGCAGGCCGCCAGCTTCAGCGCGGCGGTGACCTACAGGGGCCGGATGTTCTACATCATTGATGAGACTCCTCCGGTGGATATTCGTCTCAAGGCGCGCTGGTCCCTGGTCGCTCGCGACGCCTTCAACGGTATTGTTCTCTGGAAGAGGCCCATGCAGCGCTGGGTGAACCAGCTGCGCCGCTTTCGGTCTGGACCGGCCAGCCTGCCGTTTCGCCTGGTCGCGGCGGACGACCAGGTCTTCGTGACCTTTGATTTTGAGGGTCCGGTACATGTTCTTGACGCCTTCAGTGGAAAAACGCAGAAGGTCATCAAGGGTAGCGAGAAGACCAAGCAGATCATCTACCGTGAGGGCTATCTCCTGCTCCTGAGCGATGACGAGGTCAACCAGATGGAGAAGATCGATGCCGCCCGCCGCCGCGGCAAGTTCATCAAGCATCATTGTCATGTGATGAAGGTCGATGTTTCCACCGGCAAGACGGTCTGGAAGAGAGACATCGATGAGCTGGTCTTTCCCTGCATGGCCCTCAAGAACAACCAGGTTCTCGTGCAGACCCCGACCCGGGTGCTGGCCCTGGGACAGGAGTCGGGCAAGGATCATTGGTCGGCGGATTTCCAGACCGAGCTGCCGGTCTCAGGTAACAAGCTGAAGAACGGCGAGATGCAATGGGAGGCCCCGACCCTGGTCGTCAGCGACGATGTTGTGCTCAGCGCGGACTTCAAAAAGATCAGGGCCTATGATTCCAAGTCCGGTAAGGAGCTCTGGAGCGATAAGAGCACCAACGGCTATAACGCGCCGGCCGATGCGTTCCTGGTCGATGGTCTCCTGTGGATGGGAGACAAGGTCAGCCGCCGGGCCTTAGACCCGCGTACCGGCAAGCTTCGCAGGACGCTGCCGAACAAGGGCGGCTATATGCACGCGCGCTGCTATCGAAACAAGGCGACCGAGCGCTTTCTGTTGCTCGGGCTCATGGGTGTGCAGATGGTTGATTTCGATAAGGGCGAGGTCTGGATGAATGACTGGATCCGCGGCACCTGCCAGTACGGAGTGATGCCCGCCAATGGCATGCTCTACATTCCCCCGGACTCCTGTGCCTGCAACATGAAGACCAAGCTCAACGGGCTCTACGCGCTGGCCTCGGTCAGACAGCCTCGGTCAGCGAGACCCGGAGTCCTGCTCGAGAGAGGGCCGGCCTGGGAGTTTCTTGCAAAGGGAGGAGCTGAGGACGCCGCCGGGGCGGCGGACTGGCCAACCTATCGAGCGAACCCTGCCCGCAGCGGGCTGGTGGATTCGGAGGTTCCAGCGGAGCTCGAGTCCGGCTGGAGCAGCGAGATCGGCGGCAAGCTATCGAGCGTTTCCGCCGCAGGCGGCAGGGTGTATGTCGCCGCGGTGGATCGGCACACGGTCTATTGCCTCGATGCTGAGACGGGTAAATCGCTCTGGAGCTACACTGCCGGCGGGCGGATCGACACGCCGCCGACGATCTACCGCGGCGGGGTCTATTTCGGCTCGGCCGATGGCTGGGTCTACGCCTTGCGCTCGGAGGATGGAGAGCTGGCCTGGCGGTTCCTCGGGGCTCCTGATGATCGCAGGATCTTTGTGCGCGGCCAGCTCGAGTCGGCCTGGCCGGTACACGGAAGCGTGCTGGTGAGCGATGGCAAGGTGATGTTCGCCGCCGGACGCTCATCGTATCTCGATGGGGGACTTCGTCTCTGCCGGCTCGATGCCGCCACCGGAGAGCTGGTCTCTGAGGCCACTGTTTATTCTCCCGGCGCCGATGGCAAGCAGCCTGCTGAGAGGGGCCGCGATGTGAGAGGGCTGCTCAACGATGTGCTTCTCGGCGATGGTGAGGATTTCTACATCCGCCACTGCAAGCTTGATTTTGACAAGGGCTCCGAGAGCGAAGGGGGTGTTCACCTCTTCTCTCCCCTTGGGCTTCTTGATGACACCTGGTGGCATCGCGCCTACTGGGTTCTTCACAGCGAGTTCCAGTCTCATTGGAGCGGCTGGTGGAAGGTCGGGAACCGGGTGCCGTCGGGCAGAATTCTCTCCTACGACGACAAGGCGATCTACGGCTTTGCTCGCGACCGTTACGCGGGCGGAAATACCGGCCAGTGGCGCAGTGGAGAGAAATACCAGCTCTACGCTTATGACCGCAGCAGGCCGCTTCCAAAATCTCCCGCGCGGGTGAAGAAGCCCGCCAAACCTTCAGTCGACCGCAAGGGGAAGGCCAGGAAGCAACCCAGGAAGAAGGCGCCTGCGCTGAAACCGTTGACCTACCAGTGGACCTCCGAGGTGCCGCTGCTGGCGACCTCCCTGGCGGTGACGAAGAACGCGGTGTTTCTCGCCGGGCCTCCCGATGTGTTCAAGGCCGCGGGCAAGACAGGCAACGAGGCGCTGGTTCTCAAGGATGCCGAGCAGGCGCTGGCGGCCTGGAAGGGGGCTGGCGGAGGGATCCTCTACAGCGCCCGGCGAAGCGATGGAAAGAAGCTCTCCGAGCTGAAGCTTCCCTCACCCCCGGTCTTTGATGGTTTTGCCGTCGCGGGCGGCAAGCTCTACCTGTCACTCAAAAATGGCAGTGTGGTACAGCTTCGCGAAGGTAAATAGGCGAGACTTCGCGTCCGGGGGGATTACCGGGGCTGGCTGCCTAGGGGTCGAGGTCAGGGTGGGGAGAGCTGAGCGACGCGATGTTCCAGCCCGTCTTCTTTTCCGGGTCCTCGCCCGCGTCGAGCTCGCCTATACGTTTCATGACCGCCGGGATAATCTCGTTCAGGATGTCCGACCCCATCGCGAAGCGCAGGCCGGCCGTCTCGAAAAGGAAAGGCAGGCTCCTGCTGCCTCCGAGGGCGAGAGCTTCCTGGTATTTTTTCACCGTTCCGGCGTGATCCCTGCTCTCGGCCAGCCAGGCCTGCAGGGCGCCGATCTGGGCGATGGCGTATTCGATATAGTAGAAGGGCTGTGAGAAGAGATGTCCCTGGCGGTGCCAGAGGTAGGCGAAGTGGTCCTCCATGCCGCTCCAGTCGATGTGCGGCGAGAAGCGTGAGGCCAGCTCGACCCACTCTTCTCTACGTTCCTGCGGGGAGTGGCCGGGATGGGTGTAGAGCCAGTGCTGGAACGCGTCGATGGTCGCGACCCAGCCGAAGAGATCGACGATACTTTCGAGCTGCAGGTACTTGTGCTCGCGTGAGTCTTCAGGGTCATAGATCTCATCGATTCGTTCGAGACCGAAGAGCTCCATGCTCATGCTGGCGACCTCGCAGAATTCCATAGGCGCCGAACGGTAGTCGCCAATCGGCTCCTCCCTGGTCGCGAGGGTGTGGAAGGCGTGGCCTCCCTCGTGGAGCAGGGTCTGGATATCGGAGTGGGTTCCCACCGCGTTGAAGAAGATGAAGGGGAGCCTCATGTCCTCGATGGAATACATGTAGCCGCCGGGCGCCTTCCCGGGCCGGCTCATGAGGTCAAGCAGTCCGTTGCGGTCGAGGATATCGAATTCTTTTTCGAAGATGGGATCCACCGCCCGGAAGAGGGTTTGTGTTTTTTCGATGTACTCGCGTTCCGTTTTGAACGGCGCGCGGGGTGGGCGACCGAAAGGGCTGACCACACGGTCCCAGGGCCGCAGGGAATCGATACCGAGCTTCTCGATTCTCTTGCGGGTGAGCTCGCCTACCGCGGGAACGATGCTCTCCTCAACGGCGGT
>CAJWMA010000119.1 GCA_913042995.1 uncultured bacterium
CCAAGGTTGTACACCACCACGTAAAATTAAGAGATAACTCCACCAACCACCAGTCTCTTAATTCCCTTGGTTTTTCTTTCTTTTTCACCCGGCTCGTCCGGGTTTTTTCGTTTTCATCCCCCCCCATTTCTCCTGCAGGAAGAAATTCTGAACCGGCGGTGACAGGGTAAGTCCTCGATAAAAGGCGGGTGATTTTCCCGTCGATACACCCGTCTCGAAACAGCTCCAATTTCTCCCCTGCCGACCTCTCAACCGCTGAGCAGGAAGCCGCGAAACCTCACCTGGAAGAACGCGGCGCGGCGGCCCGCTGGGGAATACGTCAGGGTTCGCCGGTGATCTCGCTGAGATGAGCCGCGAGCTTTTCAACCAGCGCAGGAAAACCCGGCTGAAGAACAAAGGGAGACGAAAAGGAATCAACCCGGCCGTAATGAAGCCCGGCCTCACCGGCGATCTGCTGACTCCTGCCAATGGTTATCTTCCGAAAGCCTTTGTGGTCGCCGAAGAAGCTGCGCAGGTGAAGCCGCAGGTGAAAATCATGGGTGCCGATGCCGACCCCTTCCCAGGTCTCCTTGGCGAGACCGGGAGCGAAGCCCGCCACCCGGAAGCGATCACGTTGAAGAGCTCCGATGACCTTGTTGACCAGCGGCTCATCAAGCTCCTTCCCCGCCACCACGACCTGGTCACTGCTGAATGACCAGGAGCCGGCAAGGTGGGCGAGGACCCAGGATGTCTTACCCCGCGTAAGCACCAACTCCGCCGCGTTCCCGGGCATCAATTCCGAGATAGCCCGTTCCCTGAACACAGGCGGGCCGAACTCCAGCCGGCCTGGCCATTTCGAGATAATGAGAAAGCGGCTGCGGTCCCCCGAGCGCTCAGCGACAAAGGCATCGATCTCCGCGTCGCGCGGATCACTCGACCGCCGAAGCAGGCGAAGCGTGTGGAGCTCTCCTGTCCCGGTCTCCACCGTGACCTCCCCGAGGGCCGGCGCAGCCGGCTCCCCGGCCTCAGAGGCAGGTTCATAAAATTTCTCGACCAGGAGATCTCGCAGTTCAGCGAGAGCTTCTGGAACAACCAGCCGATCTCCCCTGAAGGAGTCGCCCTTGTTCCCGGTCTCCACGATATGCCCCTTCCCTTCCTCGCCGGGGGAATCGGAGGAGGCTTTCCGGATAACAAAGGAGCCCCCCGGCCCCCGGCACCGGACCTCGGAAAACTCGACGCCCTCAAAATCAAAGACCTTGGCCGTCTGGTATTTCTGCGCCTCCTCGTGGAGTCTCTTCACCGGCCCCTCGAGGCCGCTGAAAACAAACCCTCCCTCACCGGCGCGAAGCCAGACGAACCGTTCCTCTCCCTCCTCAAAACTGGCTCCCACCTCCAGGCTGATCCGATCACCCCGGCGATGCTCAACCTCCAGCTTCAGGCGGGGCTTGTCGAGCCCGTATGTCGTAAGGAGTTCATCTGTAACTTCTTGCGGTAGAACAAATTGCTTTATTTTCCAGGCGTTCAGTTCCGAAAGCAGCGTGTCCGTCTTAACCCGGTCGGCCAGCAAGCCGGCCAGGGGAGCACCCTCGGCAAAACGCCACCGGCGAGTCTTTTCTTCCCGGCGAAACGCCTTGCGGGCCTTCTGCGAACCGCTCACCTCAAAGGCGATACAGTCGGCCGGAGCTACGGGAACGAGAGCCTTCGACCGCAGCTCATCGAGGCTGGCCGAAAAGGCTGTCCGGGCTGTGGACCGGGCCACGATGATGGTCTTCTGATCGATACGGGCGAAGATGTCCTCTTTCAGACCGGGATGCTGACGTCCCACCTCGACCGAATGCTCTTTACCCTGGCGAGTTTTAAAGTTGACGGATACCCAGGGTCCGGCCTCATCGCACCACTTCCCGGCATCCTCCGAGTCCTCCGGCACCTCGACCACCTTGACCATGTCGGCTATCTCCCAGAGAACTCCCTGGATCCGCGGAACGAAGCCTCGGAATTTGACCGGCTCGGTAATATTCCAATCGTATTCGCCGCTGCGCTCGAGAGAGATCTTGCGGGCGCTCGCGCCCGCCGCGGCCTCATCTGCTGACAATCCATGGACGATTTCAAACGCGACAATGTCCGCCGGCTCGACATCCCCGAACGCCTCCGCCGCGCCTGACCAGACCTGCCTGCGACTCTCAAAAAAGTGAGCGTAGAGGGTCGCCGCGATGGCGATCACGAAGAGTAAAGCAGTCGTACGATTACCCGAGCGGCCTTTTCCCATCAGGATCTCCTGAGAAAATAAACACAGACACCGAGGGCCAGAAAAATCCCGGGAAAGATCAGCACCGCGGCCAGGAAGACAAACCGTCTCAAGGAGGGATTGCCCGCCAGGTCAATTCGGCGTTCCTGGGAACGAACTCCTCCCTCGCTGACCAGCTCCTCCCTTTCGACCAGCCAGTTGACGCAGTTCATTACAAAATCACGATGGTTCCCATTCAGGAAACCTCCCCCCTGGCTCGAGTTGTCCAGCAGCAGGCTCCCCGAGCCAAGCACCACCAGCCTGGTCGCCAGCGGTACCCAGTTCTCAGGCGGACGATCGATCTTTTCCTGGCGGGTGGCTGCCGCCACCGTAAAGTCGCTCCGCGCCTCCTCGCTGACTCCGCTCCCCGAAGAACCTCCGCCGACAAGATAGTAGCGTTCAACCTTGTCCGAGCCTCCGGTAGAGAGCAGCACATCGCTCGTGAGCCGAAATGGCGCGCCAACAGCCTTGAGAGGACGCGGCTCCAGCAGCCCCACACCAAAATCAGCCCTCCCGCCGTCTGAACCAGCGACCAGGGGCGCGGTCACGGGATGAATACTGTTGGCGCTACGGCAGACGACCCAGCTGCGGTCGGAGTAATCCTCCAGAACTGTTATCCTTGAGCGAACCTTACCCTCGAGCACCTCTACTCCCCATTTCTCGAGAACACTCTCCAGCTTGCTCCTGCGCACCCCAAGGGTAACAAAGAGCTTCCCCCCGCCGGACAGATAGCCCTGGACGGCATCCAGTTCCGCCTGGGTAAACGCTTTTTCAGCTCCGGCGATAACCAACAGGTCGCAGTCTTCAGGAACCCTGCGAAGCTGTCCCAGGTCCAGGGACGCGAGGGCGAAGCCCGAGGCCTCCAGGTCATGCCGCAAGGCCATCATGGGCGAAGCTCCGCCCAGTTGAAACTCTCCGTGTCCCTGGGTGAAATAGCAACGCAGGCGTTTTCTGTGGATCAGGCGTTTGATCGCCGAGGTCATCGCCTCCTCCGCCCTGAAGGATGAGATCTGCATGGGCTCAGATGGGCTGGATGGGTTCGCCGTAAAGGTAGCCACATCCTCAGGCATCACGGTCTGACGCAGCCCCTTGCCTTCTCCTGTGTGGAAGATCAGGCGGTTGAACTGGCGGGAAGAGAGATCGTATTCTTCCCGGACCAGCTCCCACCGGCTGGCATCCACCAGGGAATTCACCTCAGCTGCCACCCGGATCAGGGGCTGCTCGGAGGAATAAATCTTCAGAAGCTCGACGGCCCTTTGAAGAGAACGGTAATGAGCCATCTGCTTGCTGTTGTTGAGCTGAACGTAATAGGGAAAGACGACCCTGATCTCCTTCGTGACCAGCTTCAGAACCTCACGGGTTTCCGGCGAGAGCGAGTGAATCTTCTCCTCGGTAAAATCAATCCGGCCCGGATTGCGAAAAGCGATCCCGTTCACCACAAAGAGTATGTAGAGGAGCAGAAGCAGGTTGAGTATGAACCGGGTTCTCTGACCTGAACGCCGCCGCGAGCTGAAGCTCTGCGACTCATCCGCGGCGGGCTCAACGACAACCTCTTGCGTCTCGACTGCCTGTCTGTCGGTTTCAGATGGACTCATCGCCACTTACGTCCGTTGACCATGTTGATGGAGAGAAACAGAAAGAGACTGGTAAATCCAAGGTAGAAAACTATGTAGCGCAGCTCGACGACCCCCCCGATGTACTCACTCGAAAAATGGGCCTGGAAGCTCAGGTAGTGAAAGAGACGCTGCAATTCCGGTGTTTCCCGGTAGATCCAGCCGAGAAACAGCAGCGAGAAGAACAGCAGGTTTCCGCTGAGCGACAGCACAGCGGCAACCAGCTGGTTGCGGGAAAAGGTGGAGGCCAGCAATCCCAGGGAGTTGGTCATGCAGCCAAGAAAGAACAGTCCGAAATACATCGACTTGATCGGCCCCCAATCGGGCCCCGCCGGCTTCCCAAGCACCTCCAGCATCAGGACGAAGAGCAGCAGGGAGGACCAGATGAGCATATAGAACAGCTGGGTAGCCAGGAACTTGCCGCAGACAACCTCCGCGGCCCGCACAGGCGCCGTCATCAGCACTTCGATCGTTCCCGTACGCTTCTCCTCGGAAAACAGCCTCATGGCCAGCAGCGGTGACAGCGGAAGAACCCAGAAGAAAGCGAAGCTGAACAGCGACCTGATCACCAGCGTGATCTGCTGCGGATCCCGAGCGTAGTTGACGCAGTAGTAATAAAAAATCCAGCCGTTGGAGATCATGAACAGGAAGAGGACAACATAGGCAATAGGTGAATAGAACAGGGCCATGAATTCCCGCTGGAATATCGCCCAGGTATTCGTCGCCGCGCTCAGCCGGGTTCTGCTCATTCCTCACCCCCGACAATATCAAGGAAGACATCTTCAAGGCTCAGCTCTTCAGCCGCCAGTTGGCGCAGCCTCCAGCCGCCGGAGCTGACGGCATCGAATATCGTCTCCGCCCCCTCGCCCGCATCGTTGAAAAACACCCTGTAGCGGCAGTAGCCGGCGCCGGGACCAGCTCCCGCGCCTTCCAGCCTGTCAGTCTCCACCCTCGACACACCCGGGATAGCCTCAAAGGCGGCGCTCACCGCCTCATGAGGCCCGCCGACCTCGGCAACTACACAGACCCTGTCGGCCAGGGAGCCCTTGAGATTCTCAACCGTGTCGCCGGCGACAAGCCGTCCCCCGGAGATGATCGCCACACTGGAACAGACAAGCTCTACCTCGCTGAGTATGTGAGTCGACAGGATAACCGTCCTGTTGCGGCCGACCTCCTGGAGCAGGGATCTGAACTGCCGCACCTGCTCAGGGTCGAGTCCCACCGTGGGTTCATCGAGGATCAACACCGGGGGCTCGCCCAGGAGCGCATCCGCCAGGCCGATCCGCTGGCGATAGCCGCGCGACAGGGTCCCGATCATACGCCCTGCAACATCCACCGTCTGGGTTTCCTCGAGGGCGGCGCCTATCCGCCCCTTCCGGTCGGCACGGGAGATACCCTTGAGGCGGGAACGAAACCCCAGGTACTCGCCAACCCTCATATCGGGATAGATCGGAACCCCCTCGGGCAGATAGCCGATCGAATTTCGCACAGCGAGACTGTCTTCTCCGACGTCGAAGCCGTTGACGCTGACCCGGCCGGAATCGCCAGGCATGAAGCCCGCCAGGATCCTGAGCGTCGTGCTCTTGCCCGCGCCGTTGGGGCCAAGAAATCCCAGAACCTCGCCCTCGCCCACCGAGAACGAGATCCCCCGCAGAGCCTTTACAGGACCATAGCTCTTCACCAGACCATCAACTTCGATCAGGTTTCTCGACTCAGCCAATGAATTCAACTCTCCACACCCCGGCGGCAAGCCGCCGGCAGGCAATTTCCTGTTCAGGGGTTCCCCTGAATAGACGTCAGGATCTTCTCTTCTGTTTCCACCTTCCGGCATTTTAGCCCAGAATGACTTTCCGGGGTTGAGGAAAACGGGGGGCGCAGGCTCAGTACTCGCGACGCTCCCTGGAGGAAGGAATCCCCTCGGCCTCGCGGTATTTCGTGACCGTACGCCGGGAGATGCTGATCTCGACCTCTTCTAATTTTCGCACAATGGCGATATCGCTCAGAGGCTTGGCCTTGTCCTCCTCTTTGATGAAGTCCTTGATGCGCTGGATCACGCTGCCGCGAGCCTCCACATCTCCGCCGGATTTGGTCGCACCGCCGGTAAAGAAGAACTTCAACGCGTAGATCCCCCTGGGAGTCTGGATGTACTTGCCGCTGATGCCCCTGCTGATCGTTGAAACATGAACTCCGAGCAGATCAGCTACATCCGCCATCTTCAACGCCTTGAGATGGCTGATCCCGTGATCGAGAAAGCCCGACTGGATATTGACGATCTCCTGGGCAATCTTGTGCAGTGTCGCCTGGCGTTGGCGGATCGCAGAAACCAGCCACTCAGCGTTATCGAGTTTTTTCTTCAGGTACTTCTGCAGCTCGGGATCCTTGCGTGACTGACGATAGAGATCCCGGTAATGGGAGCTGATCCTCAGGCGGGGAATATAATCCGAATCGACCCGAACCTCGTAGGCGCCCTCGACCTCATCGACAATGACATCAGGCTTGACGTAATGGGGAGGATCTCCCCCAAACAGCTTGCCCGGCAGCGGGTTGAGAGAGGCTATGTTCTGCACCGCGTCCTTGATCTCCTCGATACCCACGCCCAGCCCCCTGGCAATTTTTGGCAGCCGGTTATGGCTGAGCTCTGAGAGGTATTCCCGGATGATCTTTTCTTCAAGGGGATAGTCCTGGCGATCCTTCTGCAGTTGCAGGAGAAGGCACTCGACGATATCGCGTCCCCCGACACCGGTCGGTTCGAGATCCTGGACAATATCGAGGGCGACCTCGAGCAGGAGCACCGCCGGGGGAGGGTCGATGGAGACCCTGACCTCTTCGAGGGAATACATGAGATAGCCGCGCTCATCGATATTGAAAATAATCGAACTGCAAAGCTCCCGA
Organism: uncultured bacterium; assembly: GCA_913042995.1. Lineage (GTDB taxonomy): Bacteria > Planctomycetota > UBA8108 > UBA8108 > UBA8108 > UBA8108. Next base: position 6,769 of record CAJWMA010000119.1, read on the forward strand.
ATCTCAAGCACCTGCGCTTCTGAAAAATCCAGTCGAGCGGGCGCCTCGACGTCAGGAGGAGCCGGGGCTCCATTCGACTCGGCCTCGGGCGCGGGCGCGTCTCCGCCAGGATCCTCTTGCGCGGCGGCGGACATCTTCGCGGACGCCTCAACCCGCCGCATGGCCGCCGCGATCTCGTCGTCGCTGAGCATGTGCACCTGGTCCTCGAGGTGATCCTGCAGGGAAATCGAACGATCGGCTGTATTGCTCATCGCCTCGAGCTTCTCATCCTTTTCCCCGCGGTAGCTCGCCGAGCTGCGCGATGGCGGAGCATCATCCTGGAAATAGCGGTCAGCCCGCTCCATTCGTTCCTGGAGAGACCCGAAAGGATCTTCCGCGGGCTCAGCTGATCCGTCGGCATCCTCTGAAGAAGTTGCCTCGGCCTGATCCGAGGAGGCATCCTCACCGCCAGTGGTTTCTTCACTGGAGCGCTCGAGAGTTTCGTTATTCTCCAGCTCGGTATCTACACGATCCTGCAGATCCATGGAGTTCAGACAGAGAATCTCCATCGACATATACATCTGCGGCGAAAGCGTCTGGATCTGCTTGATCGCCTGGTGTTGGGAGAGACCTAATTCCATGGCGTTTCAGCCGTTTGCTCGTCAATTCCTGACCGAGCAGAACGGCCCGTGCTGAAGCTGAAAATACTGTTTTAAAGCCAGGGGGATCGACAAGTGAGTATAGAAGGCGTATCCGGCAAAGTCAACTTAAGTGAAAAGCAACCCCTTTGGAGAAAAACACTTAGGAGAGATTGAGTGAAAGGCGGTCAGGCCTCAGCAAATCTCTGTGCCCTCTCGAGCGGAGGCAGGTTCCGCCACAGGCCTCCCACGGGAGGAATACAACAGCAGAACTCCAAGTAGAAGGCTGAGCAGGGGAAACCAATGACCCCAGCTGCTGTAGAAGGACTCAACCCGCACCGGGATGAAGCTTTCGGTGAAGCTGTGGTCTTTCCAGATCACCCGGGGGCCATGAAACTCCCCGGTGATGTCAACAATACCCGATGGCCCCACGTTGGTGCAGCGCAGCACGGGAATCCTCGACTCCACTGACCTGAGGATCAGCACCGAGAGATGCTGGGGGATGTGAGCGGTGTTTCCATACCAATAGTCCTCGGTGATATTTACCAGGAAGTCGCTCCCAATAGCGGACTGGCGTACATATTCCGGCAGAACCGCCTCGTAACAGATGAGATTGCGAAACGTGCTCTTCCCCAGGGTCATCGGTGGATTGTCGTCACCAAGGCTCAGGTTACCAATGGCCGGAAAGGCCCGCCGCCATGACTCGGGCAGCAGATCCCAACCCGGAACGCTCTCGCCGAATGGAACGGGATGGTTCTTCCGGTAGATTCCCCCGGAACCTCCGGGCGACAGGTAGACCGCTATATTGTAGGACTCATCGATCTCGAGAGCTCCCTGGGCGCCAGGCGCGAGAATCACCCCGGCGCCGCCAAAGACCATGGGGATCTTGAATTCGTCTCGTATGAATCTACCCGTTTTTTCAGCGTTCTCAGGATGGAGCCTCCACGAATCGGCCCCCGGAGCAAGGTCAAGAGGGATCCAGTCAATACCCTCAGGCCAGAGAAGCAGCTCGACCTGGGGAGACAACTCGAGCAGTTCCCGGGTCTCGGCGATATAGGTCTGCAGGCCTGATTTGCGACGCTCCATGGGATCCAGGAACCCCTGGACAAAACCAACGGTGAGCTTGTCAGCCGCCCGCCCCTGCTCCATGTGCTTGAGAGAGGCCAGCCGCATGGGCCCATAGACACAGCAGGCCAACAGCAGCCCCGTGCTGGCCGCCACCCTCCAGCGCGGAAACCCCTCGCCCCTGCCGCGCCAGCGGACGAACCCTGCAACAGTCGCGCTGGTCAGAAAAACGAGAGCTGTCAGTCCGCTGGCCCCCAGGACATCTACGCACTGCAGGAACCAGCTGCGGTCATAGAGCGCGCCGCCGAGATGCCACGGCCACAGCCGCGGGTAGTAATGCTCGAGTCCTATCCAGAGCGGCAGCACGAGCAGAAGCTGCGGGGTGCTGCGGCAACGCCCGAGTGCCAATCCAAGAATCGCCCAGGGAACCGCCTCGTAACAAACCCAGAGCAGGTACAAAACCAGCGACAGGATTGTTCCCAGTGAGGTGAACTCGCTGATGGCGTGCCCAACCCAGGTGAAGGAGACCATCACGAAGGTCATGCCGCAGAGGCTGCCCAGGAGGAGTCCCCGTTTTTTCCCCGCGCCCTGCGCCGCCAGCATCAGGGGGCACAGCATCAAAAAGATCAGCAGGTCAAGGTTGTACGGTTTCCCGAAGATCGGGAAAGACAGAAAACCGAGAATGCCGCTTGAAACGGCCCCGGCGATGCGGACTCGAGACAGCCTGGGAGCGCGTTCTCCACCAGGAACGGGAGGTTTTTCCTCTGAAGAGCTCATACTGTGATTGTGCACGCTCCTGCCAAGGTATCAAGGGAGGCTGGCATGCCCCCGGAACATCAGGATCTTCTCCTGCGCAGTCCCTTCAGCAACATCGCGCCTTCTTCCATTCTGAATAACCGGCTGAGAAGAAAATAAACCGCCGCCGCGGCCAGGATGACCGTGAGAACCAGCCCGATCAATGCCGGCTTGCCGTAGGCTCCTGATTCGAGCGCCAGCCACTTGGAAGCCTGCCAGACGGCGCCGCCCATCAGGACTGAGCAGAATCCGCAGCCCGCCAACGACCTCAGCAACGCGCCAAAGTCAAAACACCTCACCCGTGACCTCATCAGAGTCAACAGCAACAGGACCTGGACGATCGCGGCGACCGAAGCCGCCAGGGCGATCCCCGTATAGCCCATCGGGCCGCTCGACAACCACCAGGCCAGCGGAAGACAGACCAGGAGATTCAGTGATGCCGCCAGCACGGGAGTTTTTATGTTTTTCATGGCGTAAAAGGCGGACACGAGCACCCGCGAAAGACCGACAAAGCAGAGACCGATGATGTGGAACTGGAAAGCATCGGCGGTCAGGTCCAGCGAGCTCTCGTCGAACTGCCCACTCTGGAATAGCATGGAAACGATCGGCTGCCGCAAGAGATAGAGGCCAACGGCGCTTGGAACCGTAATGAAAAGACTCAGGCGCAGCACCAGGCCAAGCGTGTCGGCGAAACCCTCGTCGTCCTCATCCGCGGCCAGGCGGGAGAGCGTCGTCAGGCTGACAGTGTTCAACGCGAAGACGAATACCCCCAGCACCACCTCCATGAGCCGACTCGAATAGCCAAGGGCGGAGACGTACCCATCATCCTCAAACCTCCAGGCCAGGAGAGACGAGAGAAAGATGTTGATCTGGTAGATCCCGGCCCCGAAAACCACCGGCAGGAAGAGCCTGCAGATATCGCGCACGCCGGGGTGGTCGAGGACAGGCCACTGAAGGCGTGGACGAACTCCCAGCTTCCAGACGAGAGATGCCAGCAGAAAGAACTGCAGCATGCCTCCGAGGATCACCGCCCCCGCGAAGACGTAGACCTCGTCCCCGGGAAAATACGGAGCGGCCAGCCAGCCCGTGGCGATAAATACCAGGTTGAAGAGAACCGGAGAGAACGCCGGACCGGTGAAGCTTCCATGGGCATGCAGGATCCCCTGGAACGATGCCGCCAGGCCGATGAAGAGCAGGTAGCCGAAAAGAATCTTCGTCAGCTCGACGGTAAGCTCGACCTTCCCGGGCTCGGTCAGCTGGTTGAAATTCAACACCGCCGAGAGCAGGTAGCCACAGAGGAGAAAACCGGCCAGGGTCACAACGGCCACAAGCAGGAACCAGGCAAAGAGGTATTTCTCACGAACTGTTTTCAGCTCCTCCCGGTCTCCCCCACGTTCGTAGCGCGTCAGGACAGGCACAACAGCGCTGGACACCGCTCCCTCGGCTACCAGGCTGCGCAGCATATTGGGGATCTGAAAGGCCAGCTGGAAGGCATCGGCAAAGAGACCGGTGCCAAGGAAGAAAGCGCGCGTCGACTCCCGCAGCAGCCCGAGAACCCGGCTGAACAGGGTCAACAGGCCGATCGAAAAG
>CAJWMA010000120.1 GCA_913042995.1 uncultured bacterium
CTTTGCCTTGGGGGCCGGCCCCATGGGCGTCATTCATGGCCGGATCTTTCCGGCGAAAATCGTCCTGATGAATTTTCCAGGGGCGTGATGAATATTGGGCGGCGTCCAACTCTGACAGAGGGCAAGGAGGCTGCGGCGGGTTCCATCTACGATCCTGGTATCGACACCGTAGAGGTGCATCTGCTCGACTACGAGGGAGACCTCTACGGCCAGAGCCTGGAGGTCTTTGTGCTGTCCATGCATCGCGGCGAGAAGAAGTTCGCGGGAGTGGAAGAGCTGAAGGCCCAGATCGAAAGCGATGTGCGGGCCCGCCGGGGCTGACTGCCGCCTCCTGCTCAGCCGGTTTCAGCCTCCGATGGCTGCTCGTCGCATGGGCAGGTGAGGATCGGGGTCTTGACGGCGTTGACCTCGTCAAGACGCTTGACCACCTGTGTCACCGGGGCCGCCTTGAGGAGGTCGGGGTTTTCTTCCGCCTCCCGGGCGATCTGGAGCATGGCCTCGCAGAAGCGATCAAGAGTTTCCGGAGTCTCCGTTTCCGTCGGCTCGATCATCAGCGCCTCGTGTACGACGAGGGGGAAGTAGATGGTCGGAGGATGGTAGCCCAGGTCGATGAGCCGCTTGGCGATGTCGAGCGCCCGGATCCCGCCGGCTTTTTGTTTCTTCGCCGTAAAGACGACCTCGTGCATGCAGGGCGTGTCGTAGGGCAGATGGTAGGCCTGCTCGAGCCGGTGACGGATGTAGTTTGCGTTCAGCACCGCGTGCTCGCTGATTCCCCGGAGCTCCTCGGGCCCGTGGGCGCGGATGAAGGCGTAGGCCCTGACAAGGATTCCGCTGTTGCCGAAGAAGGAGCGTACCTTGCCGATGCTCAGCGGCCTGTCTGAGCAGAGCTCGAGACCGTCTTCGGACCTGACGATCCTGGGTACCGGGAGGTAGGGCTCGAGCTCATCCGTCACGGCGATGGGGCCCGAGCCGGGGCCGCCTCCCCCGTGAGGGGTGGACATCGTCTTGTGCAGGTTGAAGTGCATGACGTCCACGCCGAAATCTCCCGGCCGGGTGATTCCGAGGATGGCGTTCATGTTGGCGCCGTCCATGTAGAGCAGGGCTCCTGCCTCGTGCAGCAGGGAGCTGATCTCATCGATCCCGCTTTCGAAGATCCCCAGGGTGTTGGGGTTGGTGATCATCATGGCAGCCACATCCGGGCCGAGCGCCTCGCGCAGGCTGTCAAGGTCGATGGTGCCATCTTCGCCTGAGTTGATATTGCGGGTCTTGAAGCCGGCGATGGTGCAGCTGGAGGGATTCGTCCCGTGGGCGCTGTCGGGTATGAGGACCACATCCCGCTCCAGCTCGCCGCGCTCCCTGCAACGAGCCTTGATCATCATCAGCGACGCCAGCTCGCCGTGAGCTCCGGCCGCAGGCTGCAGGCTGACATGGGGCAGGCCGCTGATCTCAGCCAGCATCTCTTCAAGGCGGGAAAACAGCTCAAGGTATCCCTGGAGTTCATTGTCTTCGCAGAGCGGATGGACATGGCTGAAGCCGGGGTCCGAGGCGGCCACCTCGTTGATCCTGGGGTTGTATTTCATCGTGCAGGAGCCGAGCGGGTAGAAGTTCGTATCGATCGACATGTTCAGGCTGGAGAGGCGGGTGTAGTGCCGGACAGTCGACGATTCAGCTACCTCCGGGAGTCCGCTGGGCTCCTGGCGCAGGTTCTCCTCGGCCAGGCAGTCGGCCAGGGAGGGCAGGCTGGCGTCCGGTTCCGGCGGCTCCGCTCCGCGGCGTCCGGGTCGGCTCAGCTCAAAGAGGGTTGGGTGTTCGCTCATGCGTTCGCCTCCCGCAGATCCTTGCTGAAGACCAGGGCCAGCTCCGAGGCCAGGGTGTCGATGTCCTCTTTCGTGCTCAGCTCGGTGAAGGCGAAGAGCATCTCGTCTTTACGGTCCGGGAAATACCGTCCCAGCGGCAGGCCGCCGCCAATGTCGCGTTCGGCGAGGGTCCTGTAGACGGTCTCGGCCCCGGCTGGCAGCCGCAGGGAGAATTCCTGGAAGAAGGCGGCGGTAGAGGTCGCTTCGACACCTTCTATTTTCGTCAGCACGCCATGGGCGTAATGCGCCAGGCGGGCGCTCGCCTCGGCTACCTTGCGAATTCCCTCCGGCCCGAGGAAGGCCATGTACATGGCGCCGCGCAGCGAGCAGAGACCCTGGTTGGTGCAGATGTTACTCGTGGCTCTCTCTCTGCGGATATGCTGTTCCCTGGTCTGGAAGGTCAGCACATAGCCCCTCTTGCCGTCGCTGTCGACCGTTTCACCCACGATTCTTCCGGGAACCTTGCGCACGTGTTCCTGCAGGGTCGTGAAGAAACCGAAGGTCGGGCCGCCGAGGTTCGGAGGGTTGCCGAGCTGTTGTCCATCGCCGATGGCTATGTCCGCTCCATAGGCGCCGGGGTCTTTCAGGATGCCGAGGGAGACAGGGTCTACGATGGAGATCAGCAGCGGGCGATCGAGCCGGGCGCCGTCGTCCTTTCCCTTTCCGCAGCCCAGCAGGCTGCCTGCGTTCTCCATCGGTTCGATAAGCCCGAAGAAGTTGGGGTTTTGCAGGACCACAGCGAGTACATCGTCACCGTTCTCCTCAAGGGAACGGGCGACGGAGTCCAGCGCGGTGAGATCATTTTCGAGCCCGATGGTGATGGCTTCGATGGGGTGATCGGCCAGGTAGGTGTCCAGTACCCTCCGGTACTCCGGGTGTACGGCCTCGGATACCAGCACCTTGTTGCCCTTGCGGCGTACCGCATAGGCCATGAAGACCGCCTCGGCAAGAGCCGTTCCTGCGTCGTACATCGAAGCATTCGAGATCTCCATGCCGGTGAGCTGGCAGAGCATCGTCTGGTATTCCATGATGGCCTGCAGGGTTCCCTGGCTGACCTCGGCCTGGTAGGGAGTGTAGGCGGTATTGAACTCACCCCTGCTGGAGAGGGAATCGATGGCCGCCGGGATGAAGCGCAGGTAGCTTCCCGCCCCGAGGAAGGATGGCCTGTTGTCCATCCGGGCGTTGCGGGCCGCCATGGAACCCATCTCCTTGATGATCTCCGGTTCACTGGCGAGCTTCGGCAGGTCCAGGTCTCGTCCCAGGCGAATTTCTTCGGGGATGCATGTAAAGAGCTCTTCAATGCTGTCGAGGCCTAGCGCCTCGAGCATGTCATGTCGGTCCTGGTCTGTGTGTGGGAAATAGGCCATCAGCTGCTTTACTGAATACTTTCGCGGGAGGGCAGGGCCGGTTTCAGTGGTCGCCTTCGCGGGCAATCAACTCCTCGTATTGTTCCAGGTCGATAAGCTCCGACACCTCATCCGGATTGGAGATGTTGATCTTGATCAGCCACCCGGTTCCAAAGGGATCCGCCGCGAGCGGCGCGAGATCGTCAGCGAGCCCGCTGTTGACCTCGGCGATTTCTCCGCTGAACGGAGCGAAGAGCTCACTGGCGCTCTTGGTTGATTCGATTTCTCCAAAAGCATCCCCGCGGCCAATTGCGGTTCCCGCTTCGGGAAGATCGACAAAGACGAGATCACCCAATTGTTCTACCGCGTGATCGGTGATTCCCACAGTGACGGTTCCGTCTTCTATTCGGGCCCATTCATGGCTAGGCGAATATTTGAGATCTACCGGCCGAGTCATTTTGTATACCTCTCGATCTGGATCTGAAGTGGAGTTCCTCGCAGGTCCCTTCAGCTGGTCACTTCTTCCCGGTTCGCATCCAAGCGTACATGGCGGCCGCCCGGCCTCGAAGCCAGGGCATCCCCCGCGTTTTCAGACTGTCTTTTTCCTTTTTCTTGAGAAAAAAGGCAAGTGTTCGAGTTTCAGTTTCTCACGTTTTCCTCTGACGTCGACCTCCGGCTCAGGCGCCTGGCCATCGGCCAGCAACTCGAGGTAGGGAAGGTCGAGGTATCCCATGGCGATCGGTTGCTGGACCGTGGGGGAGGGGGCTCCGCTGGTGATCCTCCCGACCCGGTCGGTTCCGGAGAAAATTTCCATTCCGCTTCGAGCGATTCGGCGACTCTGAACAATGAAGCCGCAGAGCTTCTGCCCCGGTCCCGCATCCTTGATCTCTTGCAGCCTCTCCTTGCCGGGGAAGGGGGCCTCCTTGTCGAGCTTGACCGCGAAGCCCAGGCCGGCGCAGTAGGGGTCGGTGGTCTCGTCGATGTCGTTTCCGTACAGGGGCATGCCAGCCTCCAGGCGGAGGGTATCTCTCGCGCCCAGGCCGATTGGCCCCGTGCGCTGGCCTCCTGTCTCCAGGAGCTCTCGCCAGAGCTGTACCCCCGCTTCTGCGCTGATGTAGAGCTCGAGGCCATCTTCGCCGGTATAGCCGGTTCGGGCCGCAAGCACCGGCTCGGATTCGTATCGTGCTGGGGTGATCTGGTAGTAGCCCAATTGGTCCCAGGCGATCTCGGAAGCCTCCAGCAGGTGGGTCGCGCAGGCGAAAGCCTCGGGGCCCTGGATGGCTATCATTGCATGGCTCCGCGTCAGATCGGTGAGCTTCGCCTCCAGGCCCTGGCGGCGGCTCTCCATCCAGTCGATGATCTTCCCGGTATTGGATGCGTTAACCACCAGGAGAAAGGTTTCTTCAAGCTTGTAGACGATCGCATCATCCAGGATCGTTCCGGAGTCGTTGCAGAAGAGGGTGTAGCGCGCATCTCCAGGCTGCATCGAGAGGATGTCGTTGGTGATGAGGCCCTGGATCCAGGTCTCGGCCTGGGGGCCGCTGATATCCAGCCGTCCCATGTGGCAGAGATCGAAGAGTCCCGCGCGCTCTCTTACCTGTTGATGTTCTTCGGGAATGGAGGTGTAGCGTACGGGCATCTCCCACCCATGAAAATCAATCAACATGGCCCCGAGGCGCTTGTGCTCTTCGTACAGGACCGTACGTTCCGGCTCGTTTGTCACCCTACCCAATCTCCCGTGTTACTGCCGAGCTGGTATGAACAGCCCGGCCGATGCTGGGGGAGTCTCCTCAATAGTCGAAGTCGTCGTCCGCGGCCTTCTTCTTCTCGACCTTCTTCTTGTCGTCGTCCTCTCCCGCAGGCGCTGTCGGCTCGGGCTCATCTTCCGGCTCCGGTTCCTTTTTTGAGCCGCCCTCTTTCTTGACGCCAAGCTTTTCGCGCAGCATGCGGACAGCCTCCTGCTTGTCAAGGAAGCCGCAGATTGTCAGCTTGCGGATCCTGAACTTCACATCCCTCCACTGGAACCCGACCAATCCGCTCTGGTTGAGCTTCTTTGACTTGATCTTGTTGGCAAGCTCTTCGGTTCCGCCTGCGTCGTAGGTCGCCCGGATCTCGCCGCCTCCATCGGCCTTGTCCAGGTCGAGCTCGACGACCCAGTTCACCGGACGCTGCTTGGTATGCCAGTAGTTGGCGTTGGTGCCCGGCTTGCCAGGCATCTTTTTCCAGTTAGGAGGAGAGGATCCCTTCATGCTGCCAATGTCCAGGAAGTTGGTGCGATAGCGGGTCTTTTTCCTGGTGTCGTAGCTGACGATGGCTCCCCAGTCTCCCTTGCCGGTCATGGTCAGGATGTTGAAGGCCCAGCTCATTCGCACCTTGTACTTGAAGGGTACCGGGAAGAGGACCGTTCCGGAGGTGTTTCCATCCATCGAGATCTGGGCTTCATCCGGGATGTCGCTTCCTCCCAGGAGCATCTGTGGATCTACGAAGGAGATGCTGGACTTGGGCGTTCGCAGCTTCAGGATCTCCTTTTGGAGTTCCTGGCCGTTGGTGTAGTCGAGGATGACTCCGCCGGTGTCGGGGTCGTAGTTGGCTCTCTTCGAGAGTTCGTGCAGGTTCTCGATCAGGAAGGCTTCGTCCTCCTCATCCAGCTCCTGGGGGAAGAGGCTGCGGTCGACGCCCGCGACGCAGGTCGGGCTGAGCGTGGTTGCCGCGATCCCGGCCCCGGTGGGCGGCAGCCCGGTTCCGGGAGGCCGTGGAGAGCCGGCTGGAGGAGCGGTGCCAGGCGGCGGCGGAGGAGGCAGGCGCCCTCCAACTCCTGCCCTGGCCTTGGCCGCGAGCTCGAGCTCTTCTTTTCTCCGCCGGGCGAATTCGGCATCGGCGGCCTTCTGTTCTTCCTTGATCTTCGCAAGCTCGGCCTGGAAGGCCGACTCGTCAAGTACCGACTTGAGCGCCTCGGTATAGGTCTGGGATGCCTGGGTGTACTGGCCTGCGGCCTGCTGGAACTCGCCGCTTTCGAGAGCCGCGTTGGCTGTCAACTCCATGCTCTCAGCCTGCTGCCAGCGCCCGAGAGCTTTCGCGTCGGCGCCTTTTTCCAGCGCCTTAGCCTTATAGCTTTCCATCTTCTCTTTCAGGTTGATCGCCAGGATTCGGTACTGCTTGTTCTCCTTGGCGATGGTCGCGGCGTCGTCAAAGCCTTCCAGCGCATCTGTGAAGCTTCTCTTCGCGTTGCTGAGACTGGAGGTCGATGCTTCTTCCAGGCCTGCCAGGCCATCTTCGTAGGCTTCGAGAGCCGGCTCGTAGTAATCCGGCGCGTTGAGCTTCGCTTCGGCCTTGTCGGCCTTAGCCTTGGCCGCATCGGCGAGTTTTTTTGCTTTTTCAACAGCCGCGGTCTTTCCGGCTGCTTCTTCCGCGTTGGCGAGGAGACTCTTGAACTCGCTGCTGGCGCGTTTGTAGTAGGTTTTTGCTTTGCTCCGTTTATCCGGGTCCAGGAAGTAGGACCGGGCTTTTTTCGTTCGGGCTACGGCTCGGTCGAAATCTTCTTTGTATTTCTTGTCGAGCCCTTTTTCTTCACATTCACGCTGCAATGCGAGGGCTGTTTCCTTGGCCTGCTGAGTCGGGCCGCTAGCGGTTGAGCTTTTCTTTTTCTTAACCTCTTCTTCTTCCTCCTCCTCCTCTTCTTCTTCCTCCCTGGCCGGCTTTCTGCTCTTTTTTCTCTTGCTGCTTCTGACCTCTTCTTCGTCGTCGGAGTCTCCGCCTCCGCAACCGGTCATGGGCAGGGCGAGGGCCAGGGCGAAGAGCACCAGCGAGATCAGGGAGAAGAAGTAGCCGATACCGCGACTGACCGGGCGGTTCACTGGAAATGGCGTTTCGCAGCTTGTTTCTGGACGAATGGAGTCCATTTTTTGGTCCTTACACTAATGTGAATGATTATGAAGCACTTCTTCAACACCCGGGTGATGGAGGGTCTTCATTGGAGTCTTTGCATGGAGAAAGTTAAATTTTCTCCTTACGCTCTGGCTCAAGTTAAAACCATGCTGGCGCCCTTTTCAACTACCGTGATAAAGCCGCGCCGGGAAATGCCGAGTTTGCGCGAGAATCAGCTGTCGACGGTTTCTTTCAGCCGTTTTTCGAACTCGCCCATCTTGCAGAACTTATCGTAGCGGTCCTTGACCAACTCGTCGCCGCTGAGGCCGGACAGCTCCCTGATGTTTCTCAGGATCGCCTCCTTAAGCCTCTCAAAAACCAGGGGAGGGTCTCTGTGCGCTCCGCCCAGGGGCTCAGGGATGATCTCGTCGATAATACCGAAAGAGCTGAGGTCTTCCGCTGTGAGCTTGAGGATGTTGGCGGCCTGCTCCTTGTACTCAGCGCTTTTCCAGAGGATCGCCGCGCATCCTTCCGGGGAAATGACCGAATAGTACGAGTGCTCGAGCATGAGAATACGGTTTCCTATGCCGATACCGAGCGCTCCGCCGCTTCCGCCTTCACCTATGACTACGCAGACAATGGGGACTTTGAGGGTCGCCATGTCCATCAGGTTACGCGCGATGACAAAGGCCTGGCCGCGTTCTTCAGCGCCGATTCCGGGATAGGCTCCAGGTGTATTGATGAAGGTCACGATGGGGACTCCGAACTTGTCGGCCAGCTTCATCTTGAGCATGGCCTTCTTGTAGCCCTCGGGGTGAGGGCTCCCGAAGTGACAGGAGACCTTCTCGGCGGTGTCTTTGCCCTTTCGGTGGCCGACCAGGAGTACCCGCTGCTCATCGATACGGCCCAGGCCGCAGAGAATCGCCGGGTCGTCCCGGAAAGACTTGTCGCCGTGAAGTTCGATGAAATCAGCGACGATGGCGGTAACGATATCGGAGGTCAGGGGCCGCTGGGGGTGCCTCGCCAGCTGGATCTTCTGCCAGGGAGTCAGGCTGTTGAAGATGGCCCGTTTCTTTTCGTCGCACTTGGTTACGAGTTTTTCGATCTGGCCCGAGAGGTCAACCTCGGTCGATTCGGCAAAGGTACGAAGCTCCTCGATTTTCTTTTCGAGCTCAATGATAGGAGCCTCAAAGTCGAGCCGGTGGCTACTGGATGCTTTAGCCATAGAGCTTTCGTTCCTCAGTTCTTCAGTTTCTCAGTCTTCCAGGCTTCCACGCCCACCAGTTTTTCCTCCAAAACGGCATTCTAGTATGCCCGAGATGAAAAGCAAGCAGATTGGATGTCTTAGAATATGGTCCTCTCTTGGGGTTTTCATGTAATAACCACAGGGGTATAATCCCGCCGTATTATTCCAGAGGAGATCTTGATGACGAGCCTGCGAACCTGGGAGGTCGAGGTACATTGGCGAGATGCCTGCGGGGCGGACCCGCGCGCGGTCGAGTTGCAGGGACAACTGGCAGACCTGCTTGATGGCTGCGATGGAGGCATCAAGGTAAGCTCGCTGTTTTACCTGCGCGGAGAAGGGTTGGATCATGACCAGGTAGCTCTCGCTGCCGAACATCTCCTCAGTGACTCCGTGACCCAGGAATGCGAGCTGAGAGACCTCGGGGATGGAGAGAGATTGTCGGATCCGCAGGCCGATGGCGTCGCTGGGCACGTGGCCACGGTACGGAAAAAGACCGGGGTTATGGAGCCGGTAGAGGAATCGCTGCTTAAGGGCCTGGACGATCTGGGGCTTTCCGGATTGTCGGTACGCTTGGCGTTGCGCGTTCGGTTCCAGGTCTCCCTGGGCGAGGAACAGCGCGCCCTGGTAGGGGAGAAGGTTCTCTCCAACCCGGCCATCGAGGATGTTTTCTGGGATGAAACTGAGGTGCCTTCACCTTTTATCGCCGCGGCCCCCTACGAGTTTTCGCTCGGGGAGGTTGAGCTCTCCGGGGTCGACGATGAAGGGCTGGTCCAGCTCAGCATAGATGGGCAGCTATCTCTCAATCTCGATGAGATGCGTACGATCCGGGATCATTTTGAGGCACAGGGCCGGCCGGCGACTGACATCGAGCTCGAGACCATCGCCCAGACCTGGAGTGAGCATTGCTGCCACAAGACCCTGACTGCCAGGATTGAACATGAGGGGCCCGATGGAGAGAAGGTGACCTACGAAAATCTTCTCAAGGACACGATTGCCCGGGCGACCAGGGAGTTGATGGAGAAGGAGGAGACTCCCTTCTGCCTCTCGGTATTCAAGGACAACGCGGGAGTCGTGGCCTTCGATGACGAATACGGTATCTCCTTCAAGGTGGAGACCCACAATCATCCCTCCGCTATCGAGCCTTATGGAGGGGCGGGGACGGGGATCGGAGGGGTTCTGCGGGACACCCTGGGAACGGGGCTGGGCGCCAAGCCGATCGTCAATACGGATGTCTTCTGCTTCGGCCCTCCCGATCTTCCCATGGATGAACTGCCCGCCGGCGCGCTGCACCCCTTGCGGGTGCTGAGAGGAGTGGTCTCCGGTGTGCGCGATTACGGCAACCGGATGGGCATACCAACAGCCAGCGGGGCTCTTTATTTTGATGAGCGGTATATCGGCAACCCGTTGGTCTATTGCGGGTCGATCGGGTTGATCCCCCGGGGGATGGTTGAGAAGGTGGTCCATCCCGGGGACCGCGTGGTCGCCCTGGGCGGCCGTACCGGCCGCGACGGAATCCATGGCGCGACATTTTCTTCCGTCGAGTTGACGGAAGAATCCGAGACCGTCTCCAGCGGAGCGGTCCAGATCGGCAACGCCATCACGGAAAAGAAATTCCTGGACGTTCTGATCAAGGCCAGGGACCTCGGGCTCTACAGATCGGTGACCGATTGCGGCGCGGGCGGTTTCTCGAGCGCAGTGGGAGAGATGGGCGAGGAGACCGGCGCCCGGGTCGATCTCGAAAAGATACCGTTAAAATACGAAGGCCTGAGTTATTGGGAGATCTGGATTTCGGAGGCACAGGAGCGCATGGTCTTCGCTGTCGCGCCGGAGAAGTACGCCGAATTCGAAGCCCTGGCCGAGTCGGAAGGCGTGGAGTGTACGGACATTGGCGAGTTTACCGGCAATGGCAAGCTGGAGCTCTTCTATGACGGCAACCAGGTCTGTGATCTTGGAGTCGACTTCCTTTTCAACGGCCGGCCGCCGGCGAACTTTTCCTCTGTCTTCCGCAAGCCTGATATGGAAGACGCCGAGCCGCACGGAGGCCTCTCGGCCGCGGCGCTGCTGCGGGAGATACTGGCAGCTCCCAATGTTGCCTCGAAGGAATGGGTGATTCGTCAGTATGACCACGAGGTCCAGGGCCGCAGCATCATCAAGCCTCTGCAGGGGCCTGGCGCGGATGGTCCCGGGGACGGGGTCGTCTTCACGCCGCGCTACGATTCGCTGCGCGGGATCGCCGTCGGTTGCGGCATGAATCCGCGCTATGGAGATATCGATCCCTATCGGATGGCGGTTTCCGCTGTCGACGAGGCTGTTCGAAATATTGTCGCTTGCGGCGGAAATCCCTCGAAAACAGCTATCCTGGATAATTTCTGCTGGGGTAATACCGCTCGCCCCGAAACTCTCGGCTCTCTCGTCGAGGCCTCCAGGGGCTGCTACGATGCGGCCATGGCGCTCGGCACTCCCTTTGTTTCCGGCAAGGACAGCCTGAACAACGAATTCCGGACAGC
>CAJWMA010000121.1 GCA_913042995.1 uncultured bacterium
GACCGCCGGCCGCGAACCATCGCCTCCAAGATTGTCGAGGCTTTTTACGCCTTGCAGATCGATGCCCGCCTCGACAAGGATGAGATTCTCGCCGCCTATCTGAACCTGGCTCCCTACGGAGGAAATCTGAGAGGGGTCGAGGCCGCCGCTCGCCGCTACCTGGGCAAGTCGGCCGCTGATCTCAGCCTTGGAGAGGCGGCATTGATCGCCGGCCTTCCGCAGAGTCCCTCCCGGCTTCGTCCGGACCGTCACTATGACCGGGCTCTTGCCCGGCGGCAAGAGGTGCTGGCGGCCATGCTTCGCCAGGGAATGATTGACCAGGGCCGCTTCGAGGACGCCTCCCGTTCACGTCCGGCGGTGCGGCCTCACGCCTGGCCTTTCGAGGCGCCGCATTTCTCCGATCTCGCGCGTTACAGGGCCCGGTCGCTTGGTCGCGGCTCGGGCCGTATCCGGACCGTTCTCGATTCAAGCGTTCAGGCGGCGACCCGTGCGCATCTGGACGACTATCTTCGCCGGCATGCTGATCGATTCAGAGGTCTCGGGCTCGCGGTTGTAGCCCTGGAGGTTGAGAGCGCCGCGGTTCGCGCCATGGTGGGTTCTCCGGAGTTCTTCGATTCGAAGCTCCGGGGCCAGTACAATGCGGCTCTCGCGAGGCGGTCTTCGGGCTCGACGCTGAAACCTTTTCTCTACGCCCTTGGCTTTGACCTCAGGAAGTCCTCTCCTTCCGCCTTTCTGCCGGACGTCCCCTCCCCTTTTGCCGCCTACATTCCGCAGAACTACAGCCGTCGCTACCACGGTCCCGTTCCGGCCGCGGAGGCCCTTGCCCGGTCTCTGAACATTCCTGCCGTTCGCCTGCAGTCGAGTGTTGGTACCCGGCGCTACCTCGATGTACTACGCCAGGCGGGGTTTAACGGTCTCTATAGAAGGCCCCGTGATTACGGCATGACGCTCTGTCTCGGCGGCGGGGAGGTGAGCCTGCTCGAGCTGGCCGGGGCCTATGCGGTCCTTCCGAATCTCGGGACCTGGAGGCCTCCTGCGGTTCTGTCAGGAGAGAGCTCCGCGCGTTCTGCGAGCAGGAATATCTTCAGCGCGGGGTCAGCCGCGGCCGTTCTCGAGGCGCTGTCGACTGATGAACATCTCTTTCGCTCCGGTGTGATACCGGCTGGGTATCGCGGCCCGGCGCTCGGCTACAAGACGGGCACTTCCTTCGGGTTGCGTGATGCGTGGACTGTAGCGTTCAGTCCAACCTGGATCGTCGGTGTCTGGGTCGGGGATGTATTCGGCCGTCCGCGTCCGGGTCTGATCGGAGGCGAGGCGGCGCTCCCGCTCGCTCTGCCGCTCTGCCTTGATCTGTCAGAAGGGGCCGCTTCTCAATGGCCTCCGACAGGGGAGCTGGTGGAGAGGGAGGTCTGCTCTCTCAGCGGGCAAAGGCTCGGGAAACATTGCGATGGAACGAGGAGGGTGAGGCTGCCGCTGCGGTCGCTGGGGATGGCGGTCTGCGGGGTCCACCGTGAGATTCTGGTTGATGAGGCCCGGGGCCTGGAGCTCTGCGGCCGTTGCCTTGACGACTCCGCGGTCTCTCCCCGGCGCAAGGTGATTGTCGACTGGCCGCCGGAGATGGCGGGCTGGTTAGAGAGGAACGTTTCGCCTGGCCACGAGAGGCTTCCTCATCATCCCGGGTGCGGGGCGGCGGGGCGCAGAGTTCAGTCTCCCCAGATCGTATCGCCCGTGGATGGCTCCCGCTTTCTGCTGGTCAGGGGTGCCTCCTTCAGGCAGCGGCTTCAGTTCAGCGCGGCGGCCGCCGCCGATGTGAGAAAACTCTACTGGTTTCTCGACGGTGAGTTGTTGGTGGAGGCCGGCTCTACCGACAAGGTTGGCTGGGATCTCACCGCCGGCGCCCACAGAATTCGCTGCGTTGATGACCGCGGAAGAGTTGCTGTGGCGAGTTTCGAGGTCAGCCAGGACACACCCTGAGGGGGTCGGAGATGACTCCCGAATGAAAGTTTTTCTATAGAGCGCCTCAGAAAGCATCGCCTGACGAGGTTATAATTCCCGCGCTTTCATTTTCTTTATTCTGGAGCGTGAGAATGGGTCGAAAGATCCTGGTTACCGGCGGCGCGGGCTTTATAGGCTCTCATGTCACAGAGGAGCTTCTTGGGCGCGGGTACGAGGTCGCGGTTCTGGACAATCTCTCCGGCGGCGGCGCGGACCAGGTGCCGGCCGGCGCGAGGCTCTATGAACTCGACATCACCGAATCTGTCGAGAGCGCCTTCGAGGAGTTCAGTCCCGACGATGTCATTCATCTCGCCGCGCAGGTTTCGGTGGCGGTTTCCATGCAGGACCCTGAAATGGATGCGCGGATCAATGTTCTCGGCTCTCTGAATATCATTGGCGCCGCGCGGCGCCATGGCGTGCGCAGGATCGTCTACGCCTCCTCAGCCGCCTGCTATGGCGTGCAGGACAGGGATGTCCTCAGCGAGGAAATGCGCTGCGTTCCGGCCTCCTTCTATGGAGCCTCAAAATACGCCGTTGAGCATTGCCTGCTCTCGGCCCGGGAGGATTCCGGTCTCGAGTGGGCCGCCCTGCGTTTTGCCAACGTCTACGGGCCCAGGCAGGATCCGCATGGAGAGGCCGGCGTGGTGGCCATCTTCGCCAGGTTGTTGCTGGACGGGGGCCAACCGAAGATTTTTGGAGGGGGAGAGCTCAAGAGGGACTATATCTTTGTCGAGGATGTGGCCCGGGCGGTCGCTCTCATGTTGGAGGTGGAGCTCGATGGTTGTGAGGATCCGGTCTTCAACTGTTCGACGGCTTTGGGTACCACGACCAACCAGATCTACGAGCTTCTCAAGACCGCCTGCTCTTCCGGGGTCGATGCGCTTGCCGGACCCTGGCGTCCCGGCGATGTTCAGAGCCTGATCCTTAACAACACCCGGCTCAAGCGCCTGCTTGACTGGGCTCCCCGCGTGCCGCTCGAGGAGGGTATCGGTCGTACGGCGGAGTACTTCAGGGACGCTACCTGAGACGGGCGAGCCTGGTCAACCCGCGGGACAGCTGCCGAGAGCCTGCGCCAGGTCCGCCTGGAGATCGTCTGCATTTTCGAGCCCGACCGAGAGGCGGAAGAGCCCGCCGGCGATTCCCGCCTTCTCCAGCTCTTCGGCTCCAAGCGAGCCGTGTGACATCGAGGCCGGGTGCTGGAGAATGGACTCGGCGCCTCCGAGACTCACGGCGAGCTGGATGATTCCGAGCTCCTTCGCGAAGCTCATGCCTCGCTCTGTTCCGCCGATAAGCTCAAAAGAGAGCATTCCGCCGAAGCCGGACATCTGGGAGGCGGCCAGCTCATGTCCGGTATGCGATTCAAGGCCCGGGTAGTAGACCCGCTCGACATCAGCCCTGGCCTCGAGGAAGCGCGCCAATTGGAGAGCGGATTCGTTCTGGCGCAAAGCTCTCAGCTCCAGGGTCTTCAGGCCTCGGATCAGGAGCCAGGCCTCGAACGGGCTCAGGGAGGCTCCGAGTATTTTCAGGAAGCCCCAGCAGCCATCGATGATTTCAGAAGAGGAACAGATCACTCCGGAGGTGACATCGGAATGTCCGCCGATGGCCTTGGTGGCTGCGTGGACCACGGCATCGAAGCCCAGGGAGATGGGGTTCTGGTTTACCGGGGTAGCGAAGGTGTTGTCGATTACCGAGATGACCTGTCTCTCACGGCAGACCGCGGCCACTCCCTTGAGGTCGCAGATCTCGAGGGTTGGATTGGTGGGACTCTCGACAATGAGAGCCCTGGTCTCGGGCCTGATCGCCGCGTCGAGCGCATCAAGGTCGGAGGGGTCGACAGGACTCGATTCG
Source organism: uncultured bacterium (assembly GCA_913042995.1). GTDB lineage: Bacteria > Planctomycetota > UBA8108 > UBA8108 > UBA8108 > UBA8108. The sequence goes on from CAJWMA010000121.1 coordinate 3,844, forward strand.
ACTCCAAAGCGCGGCAGAATTCCGTTAGCCAGCTCGTGGACGCCTGAATAGATCGATCGTCCTACCAGGAGATGATCCCCTGAGCGCAGCAGCGAGAGCAGCAGGGCGGATATGGCGCCCATTCCGGAGGCGAGCGCCAGCGCCGCCTCAGAGCCCTCCAGCGCGGCCATCGCCGTCTCGAATTGCTTAGTGGTCGGGTTTCCCCACCGGGTGTAAAACTCAGCGGGCGCCACCTCCTGGCCCATCGCCACGCCCTCCTCGAGATCTTTCAGCGTGAAGGTCGAGCTCTGAAAGATGGGCGGGGTCAGGGCGCTGGTCCTGTTCCATTCGCTGCCGGCGTGAATGGCCCGGGTGGTGAAACCCTGGCTCTCCGGTCCGCTGTTCTTTTCGCTCATGCGTCGTCCTCCTGAAGTTCCGCACACAGGATAGTGAATCTGAGGAGAAAACGATAAGGCTTTGTAGAGAGAGCCTCTCGTTCCCGCCTCCTGATTGTCTCCCGCCTTCAAGTGTGTTAGAAAGATCGGTCCTGAGAAACGCTCCGGATCTCTTCGTCAGCAACCTTCAACCTCTCGACATGGGTTAGAACTAATGCGGCTCAAAGCTTTCTTCATCGGTTTTTTCTTTCTCTCCATTATTCCGGGTTGCGGTGGTGATTCCGGTGGGCAGGTCGCTGTGCCGGTGGATGGGGCTTCGCAATCCGAAACGCAACCGGCTGGCCTTGCCCGTCTGCTGAAGGCGGATTGTTCATTGGAGAAATTTCGCGCGGGCCTGGGAGTGCTTGCCGCGGCGGATCTACGCCTGCTCGAGCGAAGCCTCGAGGAGGCCATTGCCGCCACCGAGGCTGAGGTCGGCAGGCAGACGGTCGAGATGCAGCGTCTTTCAGCGGATGCGGGTCTTGGCAGCGAGGCCCGGGCCCTGCGGGATGCTCACAAGGAGCGCAGCCGTGAGCTGGTCCTGCTCAAGAATAAGCGGCTGATTGTAGCGCGTAATAACGCGGCCTCGTCTAAATAGCTTTCCGGGGCCGGCGGGCCCTTACCCTGTCTCGGGGAAGACCTTCTTAGGTCTCCACCTGTTGGTTCCGTCCGGCACGAGTATGGCAACGAGTCTGCCTGTCTCGGCCCGGGCACAGATGATCTCGGGCCGACCTTCAATTTCCAGCGGCAGCCCCTGGCCGTAGCCTAGCTGGGCGATCTCTTTTTCGGTGATCGTCACTCCGGGAATATCCGCGAGGACATCCGAGAATGGCCGGATGACGCTTTCGAGCCGTCCGTCCTCTGCCGCCTGCTCGAGAGCCGCGAGGTCCAGGGCATCTTCCACCCGCCAGGAGCCGCTGCCCGTCCTGCAGAGAGATTTGAGGTATCCTCCCACCTCGAGGGCGGCACCCAGGTCATGCGCTATGGAGCGAACATAGGTGCCTGACTGGCAGACAATGCGGAAGGTCAGCTCGGGATGGTTCCACTCGATCAGCTCGAATGACTCGATGCGGATTCTGCGCGCTGGAAGGTTGACGTCTTTTCCCTTTCGCGCGAGCTTGTAGGAGGGGACGCCATCTCGTTTGATCGCTGAGTAGGCCGGGGGAACCTGCTCGATGTCGCCGGTAAAGGAGACCATCGCGGCCTCGACCATCTCCCGGTTGAGGTGAGAGGTTTCGGTCTCGCTCGTGAATTCCCCCTCGGAGTCGTAGGTGTCGGTAGCCTGGCCGAGGCGGATGGTTCCCTGGTAGGTCTTGATTCCGGGTACGAGGTATTCGACCAGGCGTGTCGCCTGGCCAGCGCAGACCAGGAGGATTCCTGTCGCCGCAGGGTCAAGCGTTCCGGCATGGCCGACCCGCTTCTGCCCCAGGACCCTTCGCACCCGGTTGACCACATCGTGTGAGGTCATGCCGGCCGGCTTGTTGATGTTCAGGAGGCCGTTGTATGGATTGGTGGGTTTCGGGGACATGTTAACCGGTACCGTTTTGCCTTCTTTGCCGCTGGCGGTAAAGCATTCCTCTCCTGGTCATTTATCTTTCAGAAGCGCAGCAGGCGCAGGCGCGCGAGGGCGGGCAAGAGCAGGAGATCGGCCAGCAGCGCGACGATCAGCACCAGGGGCAGGAGGGTACCCAGGATACGCAGGCTGAAATACTGGCAGAATATGAATGGGCAGAAGCCGATGGTCAGGATCAGGGTCGTCATCACGATTCCACGTCCGGCGTAGTGATAGGTGTTGCTGAGAGCTGTCGTTACGTCAGCGTGGCGCGCCAGCTCCAGTCGGTACCTTGTCAGGAAGTGAATCGTGTCATCCACTCCCATGCCGATGGCAAGCATGGCGAGCATGAAGGTGTCGGAGTCGGTAAACTCCCAGGCCAGGCCGACATAACCACCCAGGACCAGGAGAGGGAGAACGTTGGGAATCATCGACCACAGGCCTACCCGCAGGGACCTGAAAGCGATGATCATCAACAGGGAGATGACAATGAAGGAGATCCCAACGCCCTTTTTCTGCGCCAGGATGATTCGGTCAAGCCAACCCCCGATGAGGTAGGCCATCCCGGTGGGTTCGGCTTTCAGCGGGAGCCCTTCGAGATGCTCCGCCGCAAGCCGGGCGACCTTCTCACCTGCCCGATGGGTCTCCCTGAGGCCTGCGGCGTTCAGGCGAACGAACACCCTCATCCGCTGCCGGGCGGCGTTCAGCAGGAATGCGAGTCCCTCGGGGTCTCTCCTCTCGAACTCCCTGATTCCCAGGTTGATGGTGAACCGGTTCACCGGCAGGTCCTTGTTGCCGGGAAGCCTGCGGTAAAATTCTGTCAGGATCGTGGCGAACGAGGCGGCCGAGTCGACCTCCGTCAACTCGTTGACGAGTTTCTTTTCGAGCTCAACGATTGCCTCGAAGGCCTTCGGCTCGAGCAGGCCACCGTCTTTCTCACTTTGCAGGTAGAGGTCCAGCACATTGGTCCCGGCGAAGTGTTCAGTGAAATAGGCGGTATCTCTGCGAACAGGATTGTTTTCACCGAGCCGCAAGGCGATGTCGTTTTCTACCGTGATCTTCGAGATCCCGAAGATGCTGACGCCCAGGAGCCCGGCGAAGAAAACGATGATCAGCCAGGGTACCGAAAGGCTGATGCGCTGGGTAAGGGAGAGGAATCGGTCCAGCAGGCCCTGGCTCACTGAAGCGATTCCGCTTCTCGATGTGTTTTCCGGGCGAAGAAAGGAGAGCAGGATGGGGAACAAGGTCATCGCCAGCAGCAGCGCTATGCCCACCCCCAGGCCCAGGAGAATTCCCAGCTTTCTGAAAATGGGTGTCGGTACAACCGCGAGCGCCAGGAAACCGACAAAGGTGGTGATCGAGGTGTAGATGCAGGCCTTTCCTACATCCTCGGCGCTGCGCAGGATGGCCTCGGTCTTGTCGCTGGTTTTTCCCAGCTCGAGCAGGTAGGCGCTGCAGAGATGGATCACGTCTGAGAAGGAGATGATGAGGATGACGGCGGGAATGGCTGCCAGCATGATGCTGACCTCGGGATCCAGCCACACGGCTATCCCCATGGTCCAGATAACAGCCACGATCGCGATGCTGGTAGAGACCAGGGCGGGCCAGAGTCTTCTGAATAGGGCATAGACTGTCAGGATCAGCAGTAAACAGACAACAGGGAAGAGTCGCTCGAGGTTGAAATGCGCCTGCTTCATCATCTCAGAAACGATGGCGATGCCGCCGGCACTGTGCAGGTTCTCTTCCCGGTAGCCTTGCCTGAGGAAGACCGCATGGATGCCTTCCGCCCACGATATGGAGTCCTCCATGTCATTGGTTCCATCGGCGAGGGTAGTGATAAGTACCGCGCCATGGCGGGAATCTTCTGACAGGAGGATACCCCCGGTAAAACGATCGCCCAGCAAGGCGGCTCGGGCGGTCTCGGTTTTTTCCCTGGAGCCGCTGAGCTCTTCGATCCGCGCCTCGATCCCGCCTTTCGTCGATTTCGCGAAGACAATCTCGTTATCAAGCAGGCTCATGACCCGGGCTACGCCGGCAGCTTTCCTGATGGCCTCGGTGGCGAGGAGGAGCCTGCGCAGGGAGTCGGCGCCAAGGACATCCTCTTCTTCAAAGGCGATGATTAATTGTTCATCGCTGCCGAATTCCTCAACCCGGGCGAGGTATTGATCGTAGGCGGGGCTGTCGGCGAGGAAGAGCTTTCCCAGGGAGGAGGAGATCTTGCCGTTCTGGAGACTCCAGATTCCAGCGCCGCTGATCAGCGCGATGATAACCAGAGCCGGGATGCGATGGCGGATAACGAATTGGAAGTAGCCTCGCATGCGCCTCAGTCGTCCTCGGGAACGAAGGCCATCGATGTCTGGATCGCGTGGGTGCAGGAGCACCCTGCTCCGCTCTCGGGAGCGAGCAGCAGTCCACCAGCCGGAATCTGTCCGAGCCAGCAGCTGCCTCGGACACCGACGAATTCCGTTCTCTTGCCGGTCTCGAGATCAAGCATGCCGTGATACTCGAACCGGTGGAAGATCGCCCTCGCGGAGGCGCTCATGGTGCCGCAGCCGTGGTAGTCAAAGGGGTCGACCTTCAGAACCTTTCCGGACTCGAGATCGAAGGTGTGCTTGTTGAGGAAGACCTTGTTCTTGACGATCACCGGGTGCATCAGCTGTCCGCTGTGGTGCGTCTTGCGGGCATTGGTGTGGTGTTCCCAGAGCGGTTTGCGCCGGGTGCTGTCAAAGGCGTAGGTATGGAAGTTTTTTTTACGATCGGTACCTGTTACCAGCAGGGTGTTACCGTGATGCGACATGTAGGTCGTGAATTCACACTTGGAGAAGTCGGCCTTTTCCTCCCAGAGGAAGCTGCCGGAGTCCAGGTTGAGGGCGACGATGTACTGGTCCTTCCTGATCTCATCCTGGAGCCTTCCGCCCTGTTTCTTATTTTTCGCCTCGGGGTTCCGACTCTCCACGAAATAGATAATCCCGTTTGATATCGTGATGGTTGAGTTGATGACCACGCCCTGTTTGCGCTGCCATCTCCTGGCCCCTTTCTTTCTGTCGAGGACGAAGAGCCCGTCACTCACGACCTTGGCGGTTTCGTTCTTCTTGAAATCTTCGAACCACTGTCCGTTGTCTCCAAGATAGTTTCCTCCTTTGCGGGTCAGGCTGCCGACCAGCTTGTCGCCGCTGGCGGCCAGGTAGCCCCACTCGTGTTCGCCCTCTTTCGCGGGCGGCAGGTCGGCTTTCAGGACCAGCTTGCCGGTCTGCGCATCCAAGCCGGCGCATTGGGAGCCGACTACCACATAGAGCAGGTCGTCGGTGGCGACCATGTTCGAGCTGCTCCTGGGCATGTTAGCCCTGCGCATGGTGGGTATGTGCTTGCTCCAGAGGATCGCGCCGTTGTAGGCGTCAAGGCCGAAGAGCACCCGCATTCCCTGGACAAAGAGCCTCCCGTTGGCGGAAACGGGCGCCGGGTTGCGGGGGCCGCGGTCGGGCATAACCCTTGGTCCGGGTCTTCCCCACCACTGGACGCGGAGCTTGCCGCCGACGTATTGGTCGTCGTTGCAGGCGGAATTGTCGGGGCTTCCGTACTGGTGCCCCCAATTACCCGCGCCGGGAAGGGGGCTCCTGGTGTGGACCCAGAGCCCTTGCGCCGCCGTTACGCTCCCGCCGCCGCCCTTCCTGATCCAGGCTTCGAACCGGGCGCGCGACAGCGATTCCCCCGCGCTTTTTTTCCAGCTGCCAAAAGCGATGATCCCGCCGCAGGGTCTCAGCATCCGGTAGAGCCGGGCTGGATTGGCGCTGAGCTTGCCTGTGCGAAGGGCTGAATCAGAACAGATGATGTTGGCAAAGTAGGGGCCGTAGGGCAGGGAGTCTCCCTCGAGGTGAACGCTGACCCTGGCTCCGTAGAGGCCGGCGGCATCTAAAGCCTCTCGAGCTTTTCTCACCATCGCCGGATCCTTTTCAACCGCCACGATACGCAGCTGGCTGAGCGTCGCGAGGTGGTAGGCGAGGCGTCCCTCGCCTGAGTCCAGCACGAGGCAATAGCCCCTGGTGACTCCGGCCGCCTGGATGATCTGGCGCGCGGTGTCCCGGTAGCGGTCGGTCCATTCATCTTTCATGAACGGGTTCCTGGCCAGGGGCGCGGGGTGGGGGGCGTAGTTGAAGGTTGAGTCAAATTCGTATTCCGCGGTTATCATCTCCGGCTGGCCGGCCTCCCGGCAGTAGAGACGGTAGCGGTAGAGAGTTTCCGGGAGGATGTTCGGCACCGAGATTCGATGCTTCGTGCGGTCTTCACTCTCTTCCAGGATCAGTGGTTTTGCTCCCCCGGTCCTGATGGCCAGGCGGCCCCTTGATGGCCTGGCGGTTTCCCAGGTGACCTCGATCGTTTCACGGTCGGTAAACTCTACGAATGGTCCGAACACCTCCGAGAATGGGCCGTAGATCTCCCGCGGGGGAGCTGGCAGCTTGCCCGTCTTGGCACGGTAGCGGCGGGAGATCTCTTTTCCGCTCATGACAGAGGGATAGACGCCGACCTCGTGAATCATTCCCTCGGTACGAAAGTACTCGTTTTCGTCGTGATAGCTTCCGAGCTCGAAGAACCCGGCTGGGGCCGGAAGGATCTTTCCGCCGGGCGCATCGGACTGGGCTTCCAGCTTCCCGTTGACCCAGATGGAGGCCTTGCGGCCATCGTAGAGCGCCACAACGTGATACCACTTCCCGGTTTCGTAGGCGGAGCCGCTCTCCAGGTGGTTCATCTTGCCCTGCGCGCTGGTTGCCAGGCCGAAGTAGAATTTGTCCTTGTGGCAGCCGAGGACAAAACCGCGCTCGTAATCCCCATTGTCCTGAAAAGCTCCGACGATTCCGGACCATTCTTTGCGCGAGCGCATGAAGATCCAGCTTTCGAGGGTCAGCTTCTGTGTTGGCAGGGAGATCGAGTCGAGGTTCTTCGAGATGATGACGGCGTTGGTCTTGCCGTCAAGAGCCAGCGCGCCCAGGCCTTCGGCCGATGACG
>CAJWMA010000122.1 GCA_913042995.1 uncultured bacterium
TTTTTGTAACGATTGACCGCTTCTTCGAATCGCGCGTCGGCGTCTTTCTTGGAGACCTTGCCTTCCTTGACAAGCTTGTCGAGGTTCTCACGCATCTTTCCGAGCCTCAGGCGGCCGCTGCGGGCATCTCCGCGGTTCTGGTCCCTGGACTCTGATTTACGATCCTGGGCTATCGATGCCATCGGAATGGCGAGGACAACTGCTGCCACAACAGCTAAATACAATCGGCGCATCTGTAACTCCTTGGGTGAAAGAGGGTCTGGTTTCTATATGAATAACACGGTTAAAAAAGGCCCGTTTGAGAAAGCATTTTCCGTTGAGGCCGTTTCGCCTCGAATGATCTTTCCGGCCCGTTCAGATAGTTTAAACACCGTTTGGGGAGAAGGGTTTCAAAAAATAGCGGGTGCTGACAATACCCGACAATCTATACCCTCCGAGAGCCGGATGTTGGTCCGATATTAGAGGTCCTTGAGACCTGAGACGATCCTGGTGACGGTCTCCTTGGCGTCGCCAAAGATCATCATGGTGTTGTCGCGGCCGTAGAGCTCGTTGTCTACGCCTGCGAAGCCCGGATTCATGCTGCGTTTCAGGACCATCACCGTTCGGGCATTTTCGACGTCGAGGATCGGCATGCCGTAGATCGGGCTCGAGGGATCCGTCTTCGCCGCCGGGTTGGTGACGTCATTGGCGCCGATCACCAGGGCGACATCCGCCTGGGAGAACTCGGAGTTGATCTGGTCCATATCGTAGAGCTGGTCGTAGGGCACATCGGCCTCGGCCAGGAGCACGTTCATGTGGCCGGGCATGCGTCCGGCGACGGGGTGGATGGCGTATTTGACCTCGCAGCTGTTTTTCTGCAGCAGGTCGGCCATCTCCCGGGTGGCGTGTTGCGCCTGCGCCACGGCCATGCCGTAGCCCGGGACGATGATCACCAGGCTGGCGCTGTCGAGGATCATGGCGGCATCATCGGGTGAGCCGCTCTTGACGGTTCCGCCGCTGGCTGTCGCGGGGGCCTCGGCCGCGCCTTCGGGGGCCTTGCCGAACGCGCCGAAGAGTACGTTTGCGAGCGAGCGGTTCATCGCCTTGCACATGATCTTGGTCAGGATCAGGCCCGAGGCGCCGACCAGCGATCCGGCGATGATCAGGATGTTGTTTCCGAGGACGAAGCCGGCCGCCGATGCCGCGAGGCCGGAATACGAGTTCAGCAGAGAGATGACCACCGGCATGTCGGCGCCGCCGATCGGCAGTACGCTGAGGACCCCGAGAATCGCCGCGACACCCGCGAGGCAGTAGAGTGGAGTCGAATCCAGGGGCTCGGCGGCGAGCCAGCAGCAGGAGGCGATCGCGCCCAGCAGCAGCAGCAGGTTGAGTGGTTTCTGCAGCGGGTAGACCAGTGGGCGGCCGCCGATCAGGCCTTGCAGCTTGGCGAAGGCGATGGCGCTGCCGGTGAGGGTGACGCCGCCGATGAGAACGCTGAGGGCGGCGGGTACGCTCAGGGTCAGCTCGACAGAGGAGCCGGCTTTTTTATTGAACAGGTCGATGGTCGCGACCAGGGCCGATGCCGCGCCTCCGAGACCGTTGAAGAGCGCGACCATCTGGGGCATGGCGGTCATCTGCACCTTCTGCGAGGCGATGATGCCGGCGAGGGTCCCGGCCGCAAGCCCGACACCGATCGCGATCAACGCCTCCCTGGAGATCTCCAGCGGGGCGCCGCCCGCATCCCTGCTGAGCAGCAGGGCGACGCCGGCGGCGATCAGCATTCCGACCGCGCCGATGGCGTTGCCCCTGACGGCGGTTTTCGGCGAGCCCAGCATCTTGAGGCCGATGATCAGGAGGCAGGCTGAGAGGAGGTAGAGGAGGTTTTCCATGGGACGCTCAGTCCTTCTTCCTGCTCTTGAACATGGCCAGCATGCGGTGCGTTACCAGGAACCCGCCGACGACGTTGACAGTGGCCAGGGCCACGGCGATCGATCCGAGGACCAGGGTGAGTGTCGAGCTCGCCACCAGGCAGACGATGATCGCTCCGATGAGGGTGATTCCCGAGATCGCGTTGGAACCTGACATCAGCGGGGTGTGCAGGGTGGGGGGGACCTTGGTGATGACCTCGAAGCCCACAAATACAGCCAGGGCGAATACCGTCAGCGCGGTGACCAGCTCAGCCATCGGTTGGTTCTCCTGTTCCTGGTTCGGATTCCTCGTCAGCGCCCGGTTCTTTTTCAGCCGGCGGGTCCATCTTTCCCGACACCCGCGGCCCGGTGACCAGCTCATCTTCGGGGTCCAGGTTCAGCTTGCCATCGTTCACCAGGTGTAGAAGGTACGTCGAGATATTGCGCGAGTACATATCGCTGGCGTGCACCGCCATGGTCGAAGGAAGGTCAACCGGTCCGATGACCTTGACGCCGTTGTGCTCGACGGTTTTCCCCGGCTCGGTCAATTCGCAATTTCCGCCCTGCTCCGCGGCCAGGTCGACGACCAGGGCTCCGGCGGACATGGCCTCGACCATTTCCCTTGTCATCAGCAGCGGCGCTTTTTTCCCCGGCACGAGGGCGGTGGTGATAACGGCGTCGGACTGGGCGATGCGCTCCAGCAGGAGCTTGCGGATCTTCTCCTGGGTTTCCTCGCCTTGTTCTGTGGCGTAGCCGCCGGAATCTTCGGCGTCTTCGGTCTCCACCTCCAGCTCGATGAATTTCGCTCCGAGGCTCTCGACCTGCTCTTTCACGACCGGCCGGATATCGTAGGCTTCGACCACGGCGCCGAGTCTTTTGGCGGTGGCGATGGCCTGCAGGCCGGCGACCCCCGCTCCGAGGACAAGAACCTTTGCCGGGGTGATGGTGCCGGCGGCGGTCATGAGCATGGGGAAGAACTTGGGCAGGATCTCCGCCGCGATCAGGACGGCCTGGTAGCCGGCGATGGAGCTCATCGAGCTCAGGGCATCCATGCTCTGGGCGCGGGTGATCCGCGGCATGAGCTCCATGGCGAAGCAGCGAATGTTTTTTTCTTCAAGCCGCTTGACGATTTCAGGGTTGCTGGCGGGGAAGATGAAAGAGATCAGCGCGGTGTCATTCCTGAACGACTCGACCTCGCCTTCTCCGGAGCCTGAGTCGGCGGCTGGTTCCCGTACCTTGAGGACGATGTCGGCGCGGCTGTAGAGCCCCGCCGCATCAGCTTCGATGCCGGCACCCGCCTTCTCGTAGCTCGCGTCGCTGTAGCCGGCCTTTTCTCCCGCGCCGCTCTGGACCAGGACCTCGAGATTCGCCTCGATGAGCTTTTCGACACCCTCGGGAACAAGGGCGACTCTTTTCTCTCCAGGTATTATTTCTTGAGGTATGCCGACTATCAAAACTCATGCTCCAGGAGTGACTCAAAGTTCAACTTTATATGCGGAAAACTTTTCATGGTCCAGCATTACCAATTGGAACCGGGAGCTTACTCCTCCCATAATTGACCGGGAGAGGCGGTTGTTGACGATTCGACCCGCCTCCAGATCAGATGAAGCGATTCCGAGTGATTTTCAGTATGCGTTCTTCAACACTGGCTCTGTTCTTTTTTCTGGTAACGATTTCTCTTTCCGCCCAGGAGGGAGACCGTGTCACCCTCAAGGACGGGAGCGTGATCCGCGGCGAGGTTCTGTCCCTGGAGGGCGGTAAGCTCCAGCTAAAGACGGACTTCTCCGGCACGATCGATATCAAGCTGGAAAAGGTCGCTCGGCTGGAGGTCTCCCGCGCCCTCCGTTTTGAGCTGAAGGGGGGCGCCGTACATCCGGCCACGGCCAGCAGCTCCGAGGACGGCAGGCTCGAGCTGGTTCTCGAGGGAACCGGCCGCAAGGTCGCGGTCGAGCTGGATAGCATCAAGACGATCAAGGCTTCCACGGTCGGGAAGAAACGGTCGATCAAGGGAGCCATCAATTTTGGCGGCGGCGCGTCAGATGGAAACACGCGGACAAAATCAGCCAGCTTCAACGCGGACCTGGAGGGGCGCTTCGACAACCAGCGCCTGTCGGCCGGTCTCGCCTACAATTATGCGGAGGATCTTGGCGGGCTGACAGCCCGCAACAGCAAGGCGCGATTGAAGTACGACTATTTCATTACCGAGGAGCTGTTCCTGTTCGGCAGTCTCCTGGCGGAGGAGGATAGCTTCCAGGACCTGAATCTCAGGACAGCTGTTGCCTTTGGACCGGGCTACCAGTTCATCGAGACGGGGGACCTGGAGTCGGCCTACCTCAAGGGCCTGTCCGCCTACGGAGAGCTCGGGCTTTCTTCTGTCGATGAAGATTTCAGCCAGGCGGAGGACAAATCTTACCTGGCCGCGAAATGGTCCATCAATATGGACTGGAAGATCCTGCCGAAGCTCTCGCTCTTTCATCATCACGAGGGATATCCCAGTCTTGCGGACATGGATGATTTCTACGTGACGACCGAGACCGGCATCCGGGTCTCGATCTATGAGAACTTCGTCTCCACCCTGCAGGTCAACTGGCGCTGGGACAACTCACCTTCCCCGGGCTTCGACCGCTCTGACACGAACTACCTGCTGACGTTCGGCTATACGTTCGATTTCTGAGTTTCCAGGCATCCCGGTTCACTTCTGCTTGTGAATGGATTTGAGCCAGGCCTTTTCTAGCGTGTTGAACTGGACATCCTTGAAGACGATGTCGCAGGCCTCGACCGGGTCGGTTCCCTTGTGCAGCTCCCAGAAGTAGTCCTTGTAGAACGCCCGCACTTTTTTCTGGGTGCCGGGGTTGGGATGTTTGAAGTTGATGAGGAAATGAACGAAGGACCAGGCCTGGGCGTAGGCGATGCCGACCACGTCCGGCCTGTAGAACTCGTGGTGCTTCAGGCGGATGAGCTTGCTGAGGGGAACGATGCGTCCCCGGCGAAGATAGGCCTTGAGCACATTGCTGCGGCCGACATTGAAGGTGTTCATCTTCGCCTTGCTGCCCTTGATGATCAGCGGAGAGATCACCTCGGCAAAGCCTTCATCGAACCAGCGCGGAGCGTTGGGGATGTAGAAATCGAAGTACTGGTGCCAGCCCTCGTGGTAGAGGCTGTAGAAGGGGTCCCTGCCCTGCGATTCCCGGTCGGTATGTTTGTAGCCGACGAGCTCCTTGCTGCCGGGCTCGTAATGGGCGCCGGCCATCCGGGGGCCGCCGTTCTTATGGTATTCTCCGCCGTCGCGGTAGAAGCGGAGAATGTATTTGTACGGTATCTTCTCATCGAATTTGAACAGGTCCTGGTAGATCTGTTTGGTGACGATGTCCATCTTCCGGCCCAGGTCCTTGACCGTCTTCTCGTCACAGGTCGAGAGGATGTGATAGTACTTCGTCTCGTGGTGGATCGAGCCGGGGTGCCTTTTTTTGAAGCTCTCCACCTTGTTCAGGTTGATGGCGTTCCAGTCGATCGGGATGCCGTATTCGGCCAGGAAGGTGTTCAGGCGCCACTGGTAGTTGCCGCGGGCGTCGATCAGGTCGATCAGGTCCTGCGTCGCCCGCAGGTTGGTTCGTTCGTAGGGCTTTGAGGTCGGCAGGGTGATCAGCCCGCTCCTGGAGATGAGCATCCACAGGGAGTGGGCGTTCTTTTTTTCCAGGGCCTGCTTGAGGTGGTCGACCTCCCTGATCTTTTTCGATTGCCGTCTCTTCCAGAAGTCCGACGTCTTCTTTTTTTTGACCTCGGGTTTTTTCTCCAGCTTGCCTTCGACCAGCTTGTAGCCGCGCGCGAGGATCGTCTCGACCTGCTCCTCCCGGAGCCAGCGTTCTCCTTCCCGGGCCTCGCCAAGGAGGAGATGGTATTCAAGGTTGGAGGGGTCTTTTTCCAGGAGGCGGCGAATGCACGTCCTGCGTTCTGGAATCAGCTCCTGTTTGTCGGCGAAGGCCTCCAGCTTGACCCAGTCCTCCAGGCTCTTGGCCCGCTTGCGGTATTTTTCGAAGAGCGTGATGGCCTTGGCATCTCCTGCGCGCTTGATTTTGTCCACCTCCGCGCGCGGAATGAAGCTCTTGCCTCGCCAGCTGTCGATGACCACGACCCGGCTCGTGATATCGAGAATCGTTCCTTTGTATTTCCTGGCGAAGATCGGGTTGGTGGAGTCCCGCTCCAGGCGGACCGCCGATGGCTTCCGGTAGACCGTATCAAGGGAGGTTTCTTTGTCTTCTTCCTTGCCGATGGCTCTTTCGGCTGCGGTCCCCGAGTGGGGCCCCGCGGCCGACACCCCGAGAGGTAACAGCGCGCACAGGACCAGCAGGATCAGCCGCCGGCAGCGGGCAGGATGACCTGGAGAAAGGAATCGGGTCTTGAGACGTATGAACATCGGCATGCTTGTTTGAGTGGAAGGAATCACCTGGAATCCGGGGCCATTTTTCTGCCACTCCCGCTGAATTACCAGAAAAATGACGGAGAGGAAAAGCCGAGATGGGAGCTGAGGTCGAACGCGTCTTATTTGTGAACCTGGTTCGGGAGGGGCCGCTCCTCGAGGCCGGCGACGAGGTTGTCGCGGGCCATCTCGCCCATCCTGAGCCGCGAGCGCAGGGTGGCGCTGCCGGTATGGGGAGTCAGCACCAGGTTGGTCAGCTCGAGCAGGGGATGGTCTCGCGGCAGGGGCTCCGGCTCGGTTACGTCGAGCGCGGCGCCTGCAATCCAGCCTTCAGTGAGGGCGGTATGCAGGGCGGCCGAATCAACGACCGGTCCGCGGGCGGCATTGATGAGTACGGAGTCCTCTCGCATCATCCGCAGCTCCGGCTCTGCGATGAGTCCCTCGGTCTCTTCTGTGAGCGGTACGTTCAGCGAGACGAAGTGCGCTTCCCGCAGGAGGCTTTCGAATTCGGAGTACTCTACCGCAAGGGTCTCCTCGCTCTCCAGGTCGCGGTTGCGGTTGTGGTAGAGAATTCGCATATCGAAGCCGCGGGCGCGGCGGGCAACCTCTTTGCCGATTCTGCCCATGCCGATGATGCCCAGCGTGCTGCCGTGGACCTCGAGTCCCGGGAGCTCGCTGGGATCGTAACGGGTGAAGCCGGGGCTCCGGGCGAAACGGTCCCCGGTCACGACATTGCGCGCCGCGGCCAGCAGGAGGGCCATGGTCATGTCGGCGGTGACTCCATCGACGGCGCCCGGCGTATTGCCCACGGCGATGCCGCGGGACGCGCAGGCTTCGACATCGATATGATCGACGCCAACCCCGAAATTGCTCACCACCAGGAGGTTCGGCAGGCGATCGAGAAGCTCGCCGCCTATTTCGTCGTGGCCGTAGGTGTAGATTCCCCGGACCGAGGCCAGGGCCGCGCTTTCCGGCTCATCGAGAAGGCTCCAGGAGAGAACCTCGCAGTGAGGCTCGAGGGTCTCCAGCAGGAAGTCCGGCAGCGGTATGTCTAGGAGGATTTTTGGCAGTGACACCTGGAGAAATCCATCTATTGATCCAAGAGGATTCGCTACAGAAGGTAGCTTTTTATCGCGGAGTAAGCTAAAGGTACTCAAGCGTCTTTGAGTACACAGTATGGAGCAGCCTTCGGCCACGAGTCAACGACGCTGCCGTTTGGGCTGCCGGACAATCTCTCATGCCAATCATCACTCTTCCAGATGGAACGGAACTGACCTACGACGCCCCGGTTACGGCGCTCGATGTCGCCGGCGATATTGGCGCCCGCCTCGCGCAGCAGGCTCTTGGCTGCAAGGTCGACGGCGTCCTGAGCGATCTCTCCACTGAACTCGCGGGGGACTGCTCGCTCTCGATCGTCACCCCGAATAACCGGGAGGGAGAGCCTGACCCGGATGCTCTCTACCTGCTGCGGCACTCCTGCGCCCACGTCATGGCGGAGGCGATCCAGCGGGTATTTGAGGGAGTCGAGCTGGTCTACGGGCCTCCCGTGGACCAGGGCTTCTACTACGACATGGCCGTGCCCGCCGACCGCCCGGTATCGAGCGAGGATTTCGAGGCGATCGAAAAAGAGATGGCCGCCATCATCAAGGAGGATCGCCCCTTCTGCCGCTACGAGGTCGCCGGTGCCGAGGGCATTGGAAAGCTGGAGGATGAGGGTAACAAGTACAAGCTTGATAACGCCCAGCGCGCCCTGGAGGCCGATTCGGAGGCGTCGCTTTCTTTCTACGCGACCGGGGAGCCCGGTAAGAACTGGGAGGATCTCTGCCGCGGTCCCCACGTTCCTTCCACCGGCCGAATCGGCGGCTTCAAGGTCATGTCGGTGGCCTCGTCTTACTGGCATGGAGACGAGACCTCGGACAACCTGACCAGGATCTACGGGGTCGCGTTCTACAAGAAGAAGGAACTCAACCGCCATCTCGCCCGGCTCGAGGAGGCCAGGAAGAGAGATCACCGGGTTATTGGCCGGAACATGCGTCTGTTCCATATCGATGAGACGGTCGGGCAGGGGCTCATACTCTGGACCCCCAGGGGTTCGGTTATCCGCCAGGAGCTCCAGGATTTCATCGGCGAGGAGCTGCGCAAGCAGGGCTATTCGCAGGTTTTCACGCCGCATATCGGCAAGCTGGATCTCTACCGGACCTCGGGACACTTCCCGTACTATCGGGATTCACAGTATCCACCCATCATTGAACCCGACGCCCTCAGCGCCCTCGCCGAGGAAGGCTGCAGCTGTTCGGAGCTCGCCAACCGGCTCGAGTCGGGGGAGCTTAACGGCTACCTGCTCAAGCCGATGAATTGTCCTCATCACATCAAGATTTTCGACAGCGAGCCGAGATCGTACAAGGACCTTCCCGTTCGGCTGGCCGAGTTCGGGACGGTGTATCGCTGGGAACAATCTGGAGAGATCTCCGGCATGACCAGGGTGCGCGGTTTCACCCAGGATGACGCCCACCTGTTCTGCACCGAGGAGCAGGTCGCCGAGGAGATCATGGGCTGCCTGTCGATCGTCAAGACGATCTTCACCACCCTCGGGATGGAGGACTACAGGGTCCGGGTCGGTCTCCGGGATGTGGATTCGACCAAGTACACCGGCGATGCGTCGAACTGGGACAAGGCGGAGGAGGCCTGCCGGGCCGCCGCGAGCGCTCTCGATGTCCCCTTCAGCGAGGAGCCGGGCGAGGCCGCCTTCTACGGTCCCAAGATCGACTTCGTGGTCAAGGACGTGATCGGCAGGGAGTGGCAGCTTGGTACCGTCCAGGTCGACTACAATCTTCCCGAGCGTTTTGACCTGAGCTACATCGGCTCTGACAACAAGCCCCATCGTCCTGTGATGATCCACCGGGCGCCTTTCGGATCGATGGAGAGGTTCGTCGGCGTCCTCATCGAGCACTTCGCCGGCTCCTTCCCGGCCTGGCTCTCGCCTGAACAGGTCAGGGTCCTGCCGATCAGCGAGAAATCCAACGACTACGCCGGCGAGGTTCACTCGGCCCTTCTCGGCGCCGGGGTTCGGGCGACCCTCGATGAGTCCGATGAGCGGATCCAGGCGAAGATCAAGGTCGGGGCGGAGGAGAAGGTTCCCTACCTGCTCATCGTCGGTCCCCGGGACGCGGAAAAACGCGAGGTCAGCGTTCGCGCCAGGGGAATCCAGGACAACCTCGGCGCCATGCCCCTCGATGAGTTCGTTGAGAAGATGGCCCAGGAGTCCTCCGACCGGGGCGCCACCAGCGTCAGGAGCTTCTTCGAGTCCTGATTACGGGAGCCTGGTTCTCTTTATCGCCACCGGGACCAACCGATAAGCCCTGACAGCTTCGGGCGCGGGTGTTTGTTCAAGGCGCGGTCCGCTTCTTTCCGATGATCTATAGAGGGTCATAGAGAAAGACGGGTGCATGAAACGAGGAAATACCGCGTTCTCATTTTTCGCTTTATTGTTGAGCTTTTCACTTAGCTTGACAGCGGAGGAGTTCCACATAGTCGGCTCCCGCGCCATGGGCATGGGCGGCGCCGGCGTCGCGGTGACCCGAGGGGTGTTGAGCACCTACTGGAACCCGGCGGCGCTTTGTCCTCCCTTGACGCCGGAATCCTCAGGTTTCTTCGAACTCGCCCTCCCTCTCGCGGTCATGGGGGCGGCCTCCCGCAACGCTTTACGGCAGCTGGACGAGGTGGTCGATCTCTCCGGAGAGGCCGATTTTCGCGCGATCGAGGAGCGGCTGGCCGCGGGCCGGCCCCTGACGAGCGAGCAGGTGAGGGACCTGCTGAGCCTGGCCGAGGAGCTGCCCGGGCTCGAGGCCAGCGGTAACGGTTTCCTGACAGATGTGAGCATGGGGCTCGGCCTGCGTCTTGACCGGTTCGCCTTCAACAGTCTTGGTCTCTACAGCGCGGGCGCGGTCACCAGGCTGGACCGCAGAAACCTGGCCCTGGGAAACCAGGGAATCGAGGGCTTCCTTCCTGCCGGCGAGGGCACTCCGGTCACCCCCGCGGGCCTCTCGCTGGCCAATGACCTGGTGAAGGCGGGTCTTCTCGGCCGGCCCCAGGCGGATCACCTCGTCTTCCTGGCCGAACAGGCCGGGGTCGATCTTAATTCCACCGGCTTTCGGGGGATGGTCGAGGATATTCTCGAGGCGACCAGCGACAGCGCCGCGGGCTCCTCCGGTGAATTCATAACGGCCAACCAGAGCGGCGTCGAGGTCAGCGGGATCTTCGTGACGGAATACGTCGCCAGCTATTCGCAGCCGCTCAAGGACTGGTTCGACGCTTCGCCGCTGGACACCATCTCCATCGGCGCGAGCGTCAAGGTGATGAACGCCAGGACCTTCTTCTCGCCCTTCTCGCTCTCGTCGCTCGAGGATTTCGAGGGTGTCGGCGGTGACCTGCTGACGGAGGCGAGAGAGGAGACCTCGATGAATATAGGTCTCGACCTCGGCCTGCTGGCCCA
>CAJWMA010000123.1 GCA_913042995.1 uncultured bacterium
AAAAATCTCAGCCCTGGGTAACGCAGTTGGAAATTTCGCAGGCTCCCTCCTCGGAGGGGGCGCAATCGCTACCAGGCGCCGGCGCCGGGATCGGGAACCCATCGGCGCTGAAGAGATAACGCAACAGGCCAATGGCATCATCGATGGACACCTGGGCATTAGCGTTCACATCGCAGCCCTGGAGACAGCGCGGCTCGCTCTCGCCCAGGAAAAGATAGAAGAGAATGGTGACCGCGTCGGAGATGTCGACCGCCTGGTCACCATTGCAGTTGCCGCGCACGAAGGACGGCGTCGCCTCGCCAAGGCGCTGGATGGAGCCCGGTGATCCGTAGATTCGGCTCGAGACCCGCCAATTGTCAGAGACGTCATTGTCCATGTCCTCGTGGATCTCAAAGAGCTCGAGGCTGTACCCCAGGCCATCCGCGCGGGCTGGCCACGGCGCATCCTGCGAATACCGGACCAGGTCGACGGTGGCGGGATAGCCAGGGCCATCATCTTTGACACGCAGCTTCTCACCTTCATTGCTGAGGCTGCCGGGATAGGGACCGAAGATGCGCGCCGGGTTTCCGTAGATCCTTCGGAAAGCGACAGGGTCCTTCGCCAGGATGACGACCTCGTCAGCGGCGACATTCGTGCCGTCGGGGAAGCTGTGTTCCTCGAAAACGCCTGCCTCATTGGCGGACCCGAGACCCTCGATCTTCCACCCCGAGATGTCCACCTGTGAGCCGGAGTTGTTCCAGAGCTCGAGGTATTCGGCCTCGTCATCTCCCAGGGGATTGTACATGATCTCGGTGATCATCAGCCGGTCATAGCCTGTGAAGCGCTCGGTGCTGCGGAGATAGTTGACCATGTAGCTGCGGCGCGAACGAATATGGGCCATGACCCTGTCTATGTTGGGCTCGAACCCGGAGGGGGCCGACCGGTCGCCGGCCGGGCTGGTGCGGCCCCAGACTCTGAAATCATCACGCTGCTCCTCCATGAGCAGCTCACTCAGGTCGGCCAGCCGCTGCTCGTAAAAGTCGAGCGTGTACTTCTCGTGGATGGCGCCCCAGAGTCGAGCCAGGTAGGCGCGGCGAAAATGGGTTCCGGACTGGGCGAAAAACTTGTCAAGGAAATGGTTCCCGACACCCCCGCCGCGGACGGTGGTGGTGTTCCAGATCGTCATGCCGGGATTGTCCATCCGGTCGTTGTAGACCCCGCCGTTGCCGCCGTCCCAGCGCTTGCCATAGCAGAGGTCCAGATCCCAGCCGGTCGGAATCCAGCGATCGGTCTCGGTGTCATGGTAGAGGTAGTGATTCTTATGGGGATAGTCGCGGTTGTTGATCAGGACCTGGCCCGCCTGGTAGTCGATGATAGTGTCCGGCACGGTCTTCTCGAGGAAGAAATTCGTAAGCTGGTTTCGAGATGTATCGTGAAGGGCGTTGAGGAAGGAGCGCAGGTCGCTGTAATCCTCATGCTGGTTGGTCTTCTTTTCGTAGGTGCCGTTGCGCTCTTCACGAGAAGCTGTCGCCTTGTAGAGATTTCCATCGGCATTGAGCCCTACACGGTCCAGCCAGCGCTCCTCAGGGTTCTCCATCACCGCATAGAGGGCGTGGTAGTTGCCATTGGCGTGGATCCGGAAGAGGTCGTGGTTCAGGGCGGGGTTGTCCATCTCATCGAAGAGCGCCCAGGCCATACCCTCGCGCACGAGCGCCTTGTCTGTCCACAGGCTCTGCAGGTTGAAGCGCTTCTTGCCGAAGAAGAGATGGCCCTTGTTCATCTTCACCTTCAGGTAGGGCTTGGTGGCGCTGTAGACGCTGCCTCCCCTGCGGCGAATCTGCGCCTGGTGGAAGATGTCTCCTCCGGAGGCGATGGAGAAACGCATATAGCCGCGGCCAAGCCCCGAGAGCCAGCTGCGGCCGTTGGCTGAAGGCGTAATGAGCGTGATCCTCGGCAGGGTCGACTCAGGCTGGTTATCATTGACGTAGTAGCCGTAGACATCCTCGGTGTCGGTCCGCGGGGGAAAGACGCGCAGACCGCACTCGCTTCGCGCCTCGACCTTGAAGGTCACCACAGTGTTGTGCGGCTGGGCGGGTACATCGACGCCGTAGACGCCATCGCCGGCCGCGCCATCGTTGGACAGGCCATCATCGAGCATTTCAAGCTCCCGGTTCGCTCCGCTCAATGAGGTCACCAGCTTGACCTCGGTGGGCTCTCCCCTCACCCGGGCCGTGAGGGTCGTCACATCCCCGGAGGTGGGCTCCTGGGGCCAGCGGTTCAGGTTGCTGACGAAGGGCGGCAGGCAATCCCTCGAGACCACGTTGGCCTCGCCTGGACTGGCGATCCCTCCCCCGCCTCCCCCGCGCTGCCAGAAAACACCCCGGCTCGCGGTAGAAACCGAGAGGCGGGCGGTAAGGGTGTCCCCGCCGCGGAGCTGGAAATAGGAAAAGCTGAGGGTATAGGTGACCGCCGCCGAACGGTCGAGAGCTTCGGGAAGATCAAGGCGTACGGAATTAGCCGAACCGGTCCCGCGTCCGGTGGACACGAGGTGGAGGGCGGACTCCTCAAAAAGCTCCCCGCCCGCGGCGCGGCTCCAGCGGCTGCCGGAGTGGTTTCCACGCGCGTCCCAATCTCCGATACCGTTGTCAAAACTGCCGTCTGGAATCAGGTTGTTCTCCGGCGCGCGGGTATCAATCAGCGAAAGATTGTCGAGGAGATACTCGCCGGCCTCCTGGATATAGATATAGATCCTGCTGCTGGTGGCCGTTCCGGAGACGCTGACCGTGCTCCACTCGTCGCCTCCGCCGGCGGCCTGGCTATCCATGGCGCCCGAATCCGTCCAGCTGGCAGGGTCGTCCGAAACCGCGTCGGAGACGATCTTCTCGAGGCTGTAGCCCAGGCCATCGGCGCCGACATTCCAATCCTCGCTCTCCCCGTAGCGGGTGGAGTCGACCAGGGCTCCGGCGGCATCGACCAGGGTGATTCTCTCGCCGTCATTAGAAAGCTGCCCTTCCCAGTCGCCGACCGTATTGCTGATGCCGTACCCATCGCGGGCGGCCGCCTCATCCCTGCAGACGACAAGATAGCCGCCGGGCAGGAGAACCGTGCTCTCCGCGAAGCAGAAATCGACTCCCTGGGTAAAGCAATACCCCTGCAGGTCGATCGGAGCCGCCGTCGTATTGGTCAGCTCGATATACTCCCGCAGATCGTAGGGGTCGTTGTCAGCGGTATGGTACATGATCTCATTAATGGCGATCGCCGGAGAAGGTCTCGGCGGGGGCGGACACTCGATAGCGGCGTTCACCGCCATGGGTGTGGGCGCGACATCTGCCCGGCCGCGCCAGTTCCTGGGATTGTCGGTTTCAAACAGAGCGCAGAGCCGCTGCAGCGAGCCGCCGGCGCCATCGGCCCCGTCCTCCCAGGGCGCGTCGTCATCGTAGCGCACAGAATCGACAACCGCGGAGGTGGCATCGATCAGCTCGATGTTCTCGCCGCCATTGTTGAGCGCCGAACCCGCCCAGAGCACGAGGCGGCTGGGCACCAGTCCGAACTCGGGACCGAGGGCGAGGGGGTTCCGGCAAATCACCAGGAAGCCGCCCGACTCGATCACCGTACCGGCCTCGAACTCGTGACGAATGCCGCCGGTGAAGGCCCACCGCGACAGGTCAACAGTCTGCGCGCCGGAATTGTAGAGTTCGATGAACTCAAGATCGGCGCCCTCCTGCGGGTTGTAGTGAATCTCGTTAATGACCACCCCGTAGCGGGGAGAGGCCTCTTCGGCTTCGTCACAAGCATCGCCAAGGCCATCGCGGTCCCGGTCGCGCTGGTCGGCATTTTCGTCGTTGGGACAATTGTCACAGGCATCGCCGACGTTATCTCCATCGGCATCCGCCTGCCCCGCGTTGGCATCTTCAGGGCAATTGTCCTCGCCGGAGTTGACACCATCGGCGTCGGGATCGTTGACGCCATCTTCGATGGTAAGACGATTGGCCGAGCCATCGGATCCATCGCTGCGATTGGAGTTCGGTCCCACCGGCGAGTTCGCCAGGTCGAGTACATCACCGACCTCGAGAACAATGTCCACCGTCCGCGTGACGCCTACGCCATCGCCGCCGGCGATCACCGCGGAATCGACCAGCTCTCCATTGTGGAAGAGGAGGCCGCTCACGCCGGCCCCGGCGAGATTCACCTCGCGGGTATGCCAGGTGACCTCAACCGCGCCGGCGATATCACTGGTCCACCGCCGAATCGGCCAGTGCTCTTCATCCGGGCAGCTGTTCGTGCCGTTGGGATGGACACCTTCCTGCGCGAGAAAGGTCCACGGACAATTGGAAGGCGCCAGGCGCCAGGCCTCGCCTCTCCAATGGGCCGCCTCAAACTCGATGAACTCATCGGCGGAATAGCTGTTGTTTCCATCTTCGGTGAGATTGTAATAGCCGTAGCTCCAGCCGTTGGCTCCCTGCTCCCCGGTTCCCGACCAGTCGTCAACGGAATCGGCAACCGTATCGGCGCGCAGAAGCTCCGGGGCGAGTCCGCCCAGGGTAAGAAGGACAACTGTGCAGAAGAAGACGAACGGTGAATTGTGTTTCATATCTCTACTCATATCTGTTCAGGTGCCTGTAGAGGCCCCAAGGCTACGGGCACGGACATTTATTCTATCATCCAGTGATTCCGTCATTTGTGGATAAAAAAGCTCAACTGAATTCATAAATCCCGACAAAGCGGAAGATGCCGCAGCGTGGGATCTCAAAGCCGAAAAAGGCTTTCAGCCCATTCGTGGAGCGGCCATCCCGTTCAATCGTGTATCTTATTGGTTCATTTGATTCGGACTCTATTGCAGTGATGAAACGCACACCAGCCACCTCACCTCGCTCCCTGGCCTTACTCCTGGCCATGCTGCTGCCGGGCTGTAAGGGCGATATCGACCCGGCCCAGCTGGATAACCTGCGGGATGATCTCGATGCGGTTGTCTCCGGAACGCGAGGCGCTCCGCCCCGCGAAGACAAGAACAGAGACGGCTGGAACACCGAGGTCTTCAGCGCCCGGGCGCAGGGCACCCTCAAGGCCTTGACCCTCCTGCTCGAGTCACCCCCCGGAAAGGAGCCGGAAGCCGGCCTGCTCGCGGATGACTTCCAGTGCTCGACGCTCCGTCCGGCGGAGCTGGAGGAAACCTTCCGCGACCGGCACTTCATTGTACGCCGCGGCAACAAGACGGACTCACCCGCGGAACGCAAGGGACTCGCCGGGCTGGAGAGCGCCTTCGGTGAGCTGCTCGCCTCCTTTGAAGGATCAAGCGACCGCCACAGCAAGCTCAAGCTCTTCGACGTAGAAACCTCCGGCAAGGACAGCGCCCGAACACGAACCTACTTCCAGCTCTCCGGACGCTTCAGCAAAGGCCGCTTCCAGGTCAAGGCGACCTGGCGGTCAGCCTGGAAACGCGACGGAGAAAAGTGGCTCCTGCAGGAGCTCGCGACAGAGACCTACGAAGAAACTCTCAGTCTCGGCGGCGAGCAGCCTCTCTTCGACGACTGCACGAGCTCTATCCTCTCGGCCAGCCCTGCATTCACATCCCAGCTGCTGCCCGGGCTCGACCACTGGATGGGAAAGATCGAGCTGGGAATGGGAATCGACATCGGAGGCTGGCAGGGCCTGGCCGTCGGCGACATCAACGGAGACGGCCGCGACGACCTCTATGTCTGCCAGCCGGGAGGCCTGCCCAACCGCCTCTTTGTCCAGAACGCCGACGGCTCGGTCGCGGAGCGCTCGGCGGAGCTCGGCGTCGATTGGCTCGAATCAACCCACGGAGCGCTCTTCGTAGACCTCGACAACGATGGAGACCAGGACCTCCTGGCCGGCCTCGAGCCCGGGGTGATGATCCACGAAAACGACGGCAAGGGACGCTTCACCCCAAGGACGGCCAAGCTTCTGCCTGCGGCCCTTCCCTATTCCCTGGCGGCGGCCGACTATGATCTCGATGGCGACATCGACATCTATGTCTGCTGCTACAACAGGCGCAAGGGAGCCAACCGCCATCTCGTCTTCGCGCGGCCGGTACCCTACCACGATGCCAACAACGGGGGACGCAATGTGCTGCTTCGAAACGATGGCGGCTGGCGCTTCTCGCACGCGACCGTACGCGCCGGGCTCGACGTGAAAAACCGGCGCTTCAGCTACGCGGCGGCGTGGGAGGACTACGACAACGATGGAGACCAGGACCTCTATGTTGCGAATGATTTCGGCCGCAACAATCTCTACCGCAACGATTCCGGGCGTTTCACCGACATCTCGGCGGCCGCCGGCGCCGAGGACATCTCCCCGGGAATGTCAAGCTGCTGGGGTGATTACGACAACGATGGATGGATGGACCTCTACGTCAGCAATATGTTCTCCTCCGCCGGCAACCGCATCACCTCCCAGGGGCGCTTTCACCAGGGAGCCAGCGACAAGACCCGCGCCGAGTTTCGCCGCCACGCGCGCGGCAACACCCTGCTGAAGAACCTGGGCAACGGCCGCTTCAACGATGTCAGCGACGAGGCCGGCATCTCCATCGGCCGCTGGGCCTGGGGCTCCAAGTTCGCCGATCTCAACAATGACGGCTGGGAAGACCTGCTCGTGACCAACGGATTCATCACCCAGCAGGACACCGGCGATTTGTGAAGCTTCTACTGGCGACAGGTCGTGTCGCGCTCACCGGTCGATGGAGCCTCCGCCGACCCCTCGCAATCCTACCTGGACTCCTGGGGAGAGCTGGCGGGACTGATTCGCAAGGGCCGCTCCTTCAGCGGCAAGGAGAGAAACTGCTGTTTCCTGAACACACGCCAGGGCCGCTTCGCGGATGTCTCCTCGGTGACCGGTCTCGACCATATCGATGACGGACGCACCGTGGCCCTGAGCGACTGGGACCGGGATGGGGATCTCGACCTCTGGCTCGCAAGCCGCACCGGACCGCGGCTTCGCTTCATGAGAAACGGGCTTGGCGCGGACACGCGCTCCATCGCCTTCAGGCTGCGCGGCGATCCGGAAATGGGATGCAGCCGGGATGCCATCGGCGCCCGGGTGGAGCTCACCCTTGGCCGCAAGGAGACCGCCAGCCGGATCCGCACTCTCTACGCCGGCGACGGCTACCTCAGCCAGTCGAGCAAGTGGGTCCACTTTGGCCTGGGAGAAGAAGACACCATTCGACAGGTGAGCGTCCGCTGGCCTGGAAGCCGGAAGCCGGAGCTCTACCAGGGAGCCAGGGCTGGAGGACGCTACCTGCTCTCACAGGGCAGCGGCCGCGCCGCGCCCGCCCGGGAGCTCGCGCCCGCCGCGGCCCTCGCCGCCGGCCCCGTGAAGGCGCCGGAGCTGAGCGATGGCGCCCGGATTGTTTTCTCGGAGCGCCCGGCCGTTCCGCCTGCGGCCTACACCAGTCTCGATGGGCAGGCCAACACGATCCGGCCGCGCCCGGGCCGCGCCCTGCTGGTGAATCTCTGGGCCACCTGGTGCCTCCCCTGCCTGAAGGAGCTCCGCGAGTTCAATTCTCACGCGGCGGAGCTCGAAGCCGCGGGGCTCGACCTGCTGTTCCTGAATGTTGACAGCCTGAGCCTCGGCGCGAAGGTCGACAAGGCAAAGGTGGGAGAGCTGCTCAAGAGGCTCGGCGGAGACCTCGCGCCCGCCGCCTCGCCGAACGGCTTCGCGGACAAGGCGCTCGTGGAAAAACTGGAGAGCGTTCAGCGCGAGCTGATCTACCGCCAACGCCAGCTGCCCCTGCCCTCGAGCCTCCTCATCGACCCGGCCGGCCGCCTGGCCGCCATCTACAAGGGGCCCGTGAGTCCCGCGCAGCTCGCCAGGGACGCGGAGCTCGCAAGGAACCCTCCCGCGGACCTCCGAGACGCCTCCGTGCCCTTCCCGGGCCGATGGGGCGGAGACAAGTTCCAGAGCAACGTGATCGCCATCGCCGGCGTCTACCTGGAAGGCCGGTACCCGGATGACGCGATCTTCCAGCTGAAAGATTTCATCGGCAAGCAGGCCGCCATCGACACCTCCTCACTGCAGCCGCGGGAGCTGCTCAACCACCGACGACGACTCGGAGATGTCCACGACATGCTTGGCATGATCTCTCTGCAAACGGCGAAGCCGGCAGCCGCCATCAAGCACTACCGGGACGCCCTGGGCGAAAGCCCGGACCGCCTGCGCACGCTCATCGTGCTGGCCAAGGTCTACTCCTCCCACCCTGACAATTCAGTGCGGGATGGACAGCAGGCGCTCGACCTGGCCACGCGAGCCTGCGAGCTCACCTCCAACAGCCATCCGGACGCCCTCGACGCACTCGCCGCCGCCCACGCCGAAAACGGCGATTTCGAAACCGCCGCCAGCGAGGCCCGTAAGGCTGTCGCGGCCGCGCGCAATCGGGGAGCCGGGCCGGTCGCCGCCGCCATCAGCCGCCGGCTGCGGCTCTACGAAGCCGGCAAACCCTTTCGCCAGAGCGGCGGCCCGCGGCCGAAATAGCAGGGGACTCAGGCCGTGCCGGCCGCGGTAAATTCTCCCAGGTCGCAGATCGCTCCGCTGTCGATCGAGGCCTGGGCCGCGAGGCAAAGAAGCGTCGACCAGCGGCCATCTTCCCCCGTGCACGGCGGCGGGGTTCCGTCAAGAACGCAACGGGCCACCGCCTCGACCTCCGCGTGAAGCTCGAGCAGCTCGCCGGCGGGCGCCTCCAGCTCAAGCTCGGTAACCTCGTCGCCAAGCCCGTAGCGAAGGCCGTAATTTGATCGCTCATCGCGGGCATCCGCGGCGCTCCACCAGGCCCAGATCGTACCCTCCTCGCCGGCGATTTTCGCGGTCTGGTGATGACCGAAGGCCGAGAGGGTCTGGGAGACGAGCGCGTAGGCGCCATCGGGGAAATTAACCAGGGCCGAGAAGTTATCCCTCAGCTCAGGCTGGCCGGCGTGACGCGAATTGCCGCGGGCGTAGACCGACACCGGCTCGCCGTTGCCTGCGAGGTACCAGCGCGCCAGGTCAAGAAAGTGGATCGGCTCCTCGAGGATCCAGCTGCCGACCCGGCCGATGTCCCAGCGCCAGCCCTCCGCCCCCTGGCGGTAGGGAAAGCGCGACAGCTCCACCATGGCGTGCAGGGGACGGCCGATCACTCCCTCGTCGATCAGCGCGCGGGCCTTTCCCCACAGCGAGGAGAGACGCAGCTCGTGGCCGACCGCGAGCAGCAGCCCCTTTTCCGCGGCGCGGGAGATAAGCTCATCACAATGCGACAGCTCGAGCGCCATGGGTTTTTCGAGCAGCACGTGCTTGCCCGCGTCGAACGCCGCCGCGGCCACCTCGTGGTGCAGGACATTGGGAACGGTGACGTCGATGATGTCGATGTCACCGCGGTCCAGCAGCTCGCGGTAATCACCGTACACCTCGACGCCGGGATGGGCCTCTCTCGCGGCGGCCCGGCTGGCCTCGGACTTGACCGCGATGGCGGCAAGCTCGGCGCTCGGCGCCGCGTTGATGGCGGCGGCGTGATGGGCCCCGAAGAGGCCATAGCCGACGAGCCCGTAGCGAACGTCGGTCATTCCGGGAGATCCTTTCCCTTGGTCTCGGGAGCGAAGAGGAGCAGGAGCAGGCCGAAGAGGAACAGCCCGGCCATGATCGAGACCGCGTGGCGCAAGCCAAAGGCCGCCTTCAATTCAGCGCGAACCAGGATCATTACAGCCGACAATAACCGCCCCACGTTGAAACAGAAGCTCGCTCCCGTAGCGCGCAACCGGGTGGGAAACAATTCGGGGAAATACACCGCGTACCCGGCATGCATGCCGACCACGAAGAAAGCCATGATCGGCAATAAAATGAGAGCCTGCGTTTGCGTGGTAGGCATCAGGAATGTGACCGGGACAATAATCAGCGCCCCTATATGGTAAAAAACGAATGCTTTGCGGCGGCTGGTCAACATGCTGAGGGGGGCGAACAGGAGCAGGCCCAGCAACCCCCCGGTTACGTTCATCAGCGTATAGGCATAAGATCCCGCGCTACGGGCCTCCTCCTTGCTGACGCTGTCACCGAGAATCTCCTTCACCAGCTCCGGCCCCCAGGCGTAGATGCCCCAATAGGTCCCCAGGCCAATGGAGGCCAGCCCAAGACCGAGCAGAGCCCTGTAGCGCCAGCGGGGGTCTCCCAGCAATTCCTTTAAGCTTCCCCCCTTGGGTCCATCCTCCTCCGTAGATTTCGCCTCGGAGACTTCCCACTTTTCGGATTCCTTGAGCTTGCTGCGAATCCAGAAGACCAGCAGGGCGGGAAGCAGGCCGATGATAAAAGCAGTTCGCCACGAAGCATCGTCGGTCAGAAACTGCCCGAGAACGGAGGCGCAAAGAACTCCAACGATGCTGGAGGCCTGGAAGAAACCCCCGGCAACGGCCCGGGCGCGGCGCGGGAACACCTCGGCGACCAGCGAGGCCGCGATCGCCCACTCCCCGCCGACTCCCATGGCGACGAAAAAGCGCAGGCCGACCAGTTGCCATGCGGATTCAGCGAAGTAATGCACACCCGTAAAGGCCGTGTAGGTGAGAATGCTGTAGATCATCGCCTTGCGGCGGCCGATGCGGTCAGCCAGGATTCCGAAGAACAGGCCTCCTACCGCTCCCCCGATAAGAAAAGACGAGAGGGCGTAATTAGCCCACTGGTCTACGAGGGGGTGGTTATCCGCAACCCCGAGGACCTCGGCCATGGCCTGCGATTTAAACACCGCCCATAGCTGGCCCTCGAA
>CAJWMA010000124.1 GCA_913042995.1 uncultured bacterium
GATGCCCAGCACGGCCGCCGCCGGCCTGCTGAAGAAGGCGGCGATACTACCATCGGAGCTCGTCAGGCTCTGGATGAATTTTTCTTCCAGCGGGCCGCCCAGAATGATGCCGAGCACCACCGGACCAAGCGGCACCTGCTTGCGTTCTAAGAAGAAGCCGAGCAGCCCCATCAGCAGCATCACCACGATATCGAGGGTGCTGTTGCGGATGGCGTAGGAGCCGACAATGCAGAACAGCAGGATGCAGGGCAGCAGCACCCGGCGCGGGATCCTGATGAGCAGCCCTCCGGCGCGGATGGCCAGCAACCCGAGCGGCAGCAGGAAGATGTTGGCGACGAGGAACATGGCGTAGATCGAGTAGACGAGCTCTCCCTGGTTCTCGAAGATCGCCGGGCCGGGGGTGACGTGGTGCATGGTGAGCACCCCGATGACCAGCGCGGTGACGGAGTCGCCCGGGATTCCGAAGACGAGGGCCGGCACCCACGCTCCGGCCAGCGCCGAATTGTTCGCCGCGGTCGAGTCGGCGATCGCCTCGAGAGATCCCTTGCCGTATTCGTCGGGCCTCTTCGAGAACCTCTTCGAGGCAGCCTTCGACACCCAGGCCGCGATGTCCGCCCCGGCGCCCGGCAGCATGCCGATGAGAGAGCCGATGGTGCCTGAGCGGAGGAAATGGAAGAAGCGTCCAGAGAACGTCTGGAAGGCGGGGGCTAAGGTCTCCCGGACGGCGCCCCTCTTTTCGGCAACGGGCGCGATCTGCGTGGCGGCTCCACTCATATTGCGCAGAACCTCCGAGACTCCAAAGAGCCCGATCATGGCGGGGATGAACTCGATTCCCTTGAGCAATTGGGGAACTCCGAAGGTGAAGCGGGGTTCGCTGTGGACGGCGCTCAGGCCAATCGTCGAGATCAACAGGCCTATGACGAGAGCCAGCGAGCCCTTGAGCGACGAACCCCGCGATACCAGCGCGGCGCAGCTGAGACCCAGCAGGTAGAGCCAGAAGTATTCGAAGGAGGAGAAGCTGGTGGCCAGCGAGGCCAGCGGCCGGGCGAGGAAGATCAACACCAGGGTGCCAAAGATTCCTCCCGCGACGCTGAATACCAGTGAAACTCCAAGAGCCGCCTGGTGACGTCCTTGCCGGGTGAGGGCGTAGGCGTCGTCGGTATAGGCTGCCGAGGAGGGAGTGCCGGGTATGCGAAGCAGGGTGTTGGGGATGTCGCCGGCGAAGATGGCGCTCGCCACCAGGGTAACGACGGCCGCGAGGGCCGAGGTCGTGTCCATGAAGTAGGTGAGCGGGATGAGCAGGGCGACGGCCATCGTCGCCGTCAGGCCCGGCACCGCGCCCATGAAGATTCCGTAGGCCGCCGCGGCGAAGATGACCAACAGGACCTCCGGGTTGAGGAAGATGTTGGTGAATGCTGTTTCAATAGGGCCGGGGTTCATGCGGTTTCTCTACCACTCGATGAATTGTCGTGGGAGGTCGACCCGCAGCCAGGTGGCGAAGACCAGGTAGACGAGGCAGGAGACCACCGCGGCAAGCGCCAGGCTTTTGACGGCCCGGTTGCCGAGAAAAAGAAAGAGGAGAAAGAGAAGCAGGCCCGCGGTCAGGATGAAGCCGGCTACCGGGCTCAGCGCCGCGTAGCCAAGCGCGGCAAGACAGACGGCCGCCGGTCCTTTCCATGATGGTGAACTGGCCGGGGCGGCAGGTTCCTGCTTCCGGCTGCGAAGCGCCAGGGTTGAGAGCAGAAACAGGAGGGCGCAGCCCAGGATGGCGGGATAGGTATCCTTGCTGTAGCCGGATTTCTCGAGATCCTTGAACTCGGGCATGCCGAGCAGCTTGCCCATCTCGGCATCCATGGAATCGAGGGTCTCCCTGGCCTCGTCTCCTTCCCGGATCGAGACGTTGTAATTGCCGGTCTTCATGAAGGAAGCGAACTCGGCGCTTCCGACGATGTCCCGCAGGGCCTTCATGAGGGTGTTGGTAACCTCAGCCGGCGTGTCGCTGGGAACTCCGAGAGCCCGCCATCCCACCAGGCTCCAGTTGACGCCCTGCTCCTTGAAGGTTTTGACATCGTCGAAGCCCTTGATGCGCTCATCGGCCATCACCCCCAGCCCCTTCAGGTTCCCACCCTGGATGAGAGCCTGGGCCTCGGGGAGACTGCAGCAGACCAGGTCGAGGTTCTTCGCCATCAGCTCCTGCAGGGAGGGGTTCGCTCCGCGGGTCGGGATCCACTTTACGGCCGAGATCGGCAGGCCTGCTTTTGCCAGCCAGCCGGCGAAGGCGAGATGCCAGGTGCCGCCCTTGGCGGTGCCGGAGGCCTTCAGCTTGCCGGGATTCTTCCCGATGGCCTCCTCCAGGTCGCGCACGGTTTTCCACGGAGAGTCAGCCGGAACGATTATGGCGGCCGGCTCGCAGTTGAGGACCATCAGGGTTCTGAAATCAGAGCAGTCGATGGGGGTCATCTTCCGCCAGTGCAGCATGTTCAGCTCCGCGGTCATCATGGTGAGGGTGTAGCCATCCGGGCTGGCGAGAGCCCCGGTCGAATGCCCGGTGACGCCTTCGCCGCCGGTTTCGTTGATGACGTTGAAGGGGGCACCGAGCTTCTGCTCGAGGAAAATCGCCATCTGTCGCGACAGCCCGTCGGTTCCTCCCCCGGCTGACCAGGGACAGATGATCGTTACGGGCCTGTTGGGGTAGGCGCCTCCGCGGTCGCAACCCCAGGAGAGCAGCGCGGCGGCGAGGAAGGTGAGCGTGCTGGCGAATTTGCGCATAGGCACATGATAGTTTGGGGGTATCGCGAGCGGTAGGGGGAAACCTTCCACGGGCCTCTCAGAGAAGCTCTTCGAGCTCGAGCAGGCCGCTTGCGAGGAAGATCATCCCCAGCTGGAGCTTCATCGCTGTTCGCTCGGGTACGGGCTTCAGCGAGAAGAGGTCCTCCAGCTCCAGGAGCCCTTCCTCCCGGCCGGACTCGAATTCTGCCCAGGCTTCCGGCAGGCGCTGCAGGAGGTCGATGAAATTAGCTCCGGGGGTCGAACTGCCTGGAGGAGTCGGGGTGATGAGAAAGAGCGGAATCTCACTGACCATGCACAGCGGGTCTCCACCGAGGGATGCGGCGTATTCCATCGAGGAGGGAAGGAATTTTTCAGCCTCCAGCGGCTGGGAGAGCTCTTCGAAGTGCCGCTTCATAGCGCTGGAGGTGGGTGTCGTGCAGAAACCCGGGGCGATCCGGAAGAACCCCTTTTCTCCCTGCCGGTCCCAGTCGTGAAATCCCATGCCGAGGGAAGCGGTGAAGGCGCCGAGGTTCTCGCGCAGGTTGGCTGTGTCCGCCGGTTCCCTGCGGTTGACCAGGTACCAGGCGCCCTCGGCGAAGGCCATGCCGTGGAGAGACGCGTGGAAGTTGAAGGGGCCGCGCTCCCGCAGGAAATCGGCTGTCACGAGGTTCTCTTTTCGGGCGGGTCTCCCGCCTGCTTCCGGAAAACCGAATTCGACATCATCTCCCGGGCTCTCCCGCTCTCTGCGGCGGAGGTAGTCGCGAAGATCAGTGGGAGAGGATCCGGTCCAGGTTGAGTTGCGCTCCCGGCCATCCGGGTTGATGTCGGGGCAGATGGAGAAGGTCGCTTTTTCGAGCAGGGGCTTCGCCGCCGGTTCGGTTTCCAGCCAGCCGGCCAGTCTTTCCAGGGTTCGAGGGCCGACCGGTTCGTCGGCATGGGCCCCGGCGATGAGGGAGATCTTCAGGGGGCCTTCGCCGTAGCTGTCGCCGTCAAGCGGACGTCCCTCCGTGGATCGCCCGATCTGCCGTAAGCTGACGGGGGAGGCGGAGCAGACCTCGTCGAGCTCAACTCTCAATTCAGGACGCTCGGCTGCCAGAGGGTCTCCGAGCTGTCTTCCGAGGGCTTCAGGCAGTCCTTGTGGTACCAGTGGTCGTCTATCTTTGAGAGCTGCCCGCCGGCGAGGACCGTTGAGACCATGAGCTTATCGCAGACGCCGCATCTGGCCTGCAGGAGGGAGCCGCTCTCTCCCGGGTTGAGAAGGCCCTCGCTGAGCGCCAGGGATTTCCAGTCGGTTACCTGTTCGACGTGAGGTTCGACGCTGAGGCTGGTGAGGTGCTTGAGAACGCCGGGTTGTTGGAGCATCGACTGCAGGCAGGCCATCAGGTATTCGGGGTGTGTGTCGCTGATGAACTCATCCTGGGCTCCATCCGCGAAGGCTCCGCAGATCTTCACCTCGATGTGGCAATTGAAGAACTCGTTCATCTTCTTGAGAAGATGAAGATTGGATTCTTCGATGCGCTTGATGATCTCGCCTACGTCACCAGGCTCTTCGAGCCTTTTACGAAGGGCCTCCAACTCGACGAGTTGTCGGCTCAGCTCTCGAATGAAGTCATCATGACTCCAGACCATATTCAGTCTCCGGCCCGTCCATCCGGGTTTTTCAGATTTTCGCTTACGCCCGAGGCATACCCATCCCCGGGGTCCGGCCCGGGGGCCGGCTTCATTTCGGTTCGTTGCCGGGCAGGTATTCTTCCCGCCCTCTCCTTCACCATCGGTATTCGGTATTTCAGACCCGGCCGTAAACGACACGTTAACAGCCACCGATGGGAAACGAGGATTCTATCGAAAAGCCCGGAGGCCACAAAAGGAAAAGAACCAAATCAGGGAGGGCCGAATAACTCTGATCTAGTCAGAAGCCTCGAAGCCCGGCTCGCCAATGTGGAAGGCTTCCCACTCCACCCCGCCCCAGGCTCCGGAACTTTTCTCAGCCAGGATGATCGAGGCGCGGGGAGTTTCGCCCCGGGGCGTCCAGGCCCGGACCAGCTTCTCAGCGCAGCCATTCTCAGCGAGCGCCTCGCGTCCCAGGATGAAGAGAGCCGTGGAGAGGACGTCTCCAAGCGCGGCCTGCCGGGTCCAGATGGTCGCTCCCTCGATGGTGCTGGTGGGCATGCCATCGCGCGGGTCGATGATGTGTCCGTAGCTCTTTCCTTCGGATTTCACGAAGCGTTCGGCGGCGCTTGAGGTACTCAGGGCTCCAGGGCGCATCTCGAGCCGGCAGAGCGTCTCGTCTTCGTTGCCCGGATGGCAGACCTCGACCTGCCAGCTTTCTTCTTCCGCCGGCAGTCCCCAGGCCAGCACGGTAGAACGTCCCGAGAGTATGGCGCCCGCCTCGACGCCCCTGTCCCGCAGCAGCTTGGCGATCTGGTCGGCCGCGTAGCCCTTGCCGATCGCGCCCAGGTCGAGGCTCACTCCGGGGCGGGTAAAGCTGACGGCGCAGGTCTCCGGGTCCATCTCGACGAGGTCCATGCCGCGGCATTCAAGCAGCCTTGAGAGCTCGCTGCTGTCCGGGGTTCGGGCTTCCATGTCGACCAGGCCCCAGGCCTGCATCAGAGGGCCTATCGTCGGGTCGAAGGCGCCCCCGGTGAGCTCCCAGGCTTCCCGTGACCTGCGGATCAGCTCGAGCAGCTCTCCCCCTACTGTTACCGGCCTGCTCGAGCCCAGCGTGTTCAGCAGGGAAACATCGCTTTCGGGTAGAAATTTTGAGAGCCGCTGCTCGATGGCGTTGAGGCAGTCAAAGGCCGCCTGGGCGTCCTCTTGATTCCCGTTGAGCAGCAGGACATTGAGGGTTCCAAGAGCCTGGATTTCGTGACGTTCGAATCCCGAGCCGGGCTGGGAATACGATTCGATGAGAGGTCCCGCGGCGGGTCGATCGTCGGTTGACTTCCAGTCACCGCTGCCTGGGGAGTTCTTGGTCATCTCGTGAACCGCTACGCCGGACGTTTCGGCCGGTTGGTTCCGCGGCGCATCACTCGCTGTCCGCGGCGTCTTCCTGGCTCAGGAAATGAAGTCCAACGCAGACCAGGAAGGCGAGGAGAAAATTCATCGCGGTGGGAACGATATCGTTACCCGAGGTGATGTATTTCCCAAGGCCCAGCATGATGAGCAGGATGGCGGCGAATCGCAGAGCTGGACGGAGGAGGAGGCCGGTAAGGATCGGAACCGACAGGACTGCGAAGATGTAGGGGATGCAGCCGAGAAACAGCTTCATCGGCTCGGTGCCTTCCTCGAAGCCAACGGTCTTGAAGGCTCCCGCCAGCCAGGTCCCTGAGTAGGAGCTTGAGAGCTGGTCCGCGAACCACTGGGGGCCGGAGTCGGTCGGTCCGCCGGCATCGAATTGTCCGAGGGCAACGAAGAGGAAGAGGAACCCGAAGGACATCCTCAGCATGAAAGTAATCCAGAATCGTTCTTTGGGCGAGACCATGAACCCTCCGTCGGGGAAGCTTGGTTGCAATATTTTGACAGGCCCGGTTGCTTCAGCGCATCCCGGCCGAATTGACTTGCGACATTGTAGCAATGAGCCGAGCGTCTGCAAGTCTGCACCGCCGAGGCTTTCGGTTGTTTCGAGCCGGGGGCGGGGCTGTCCGGCCATTTCCCGATGGCAGAGCAGCTTGTGGATTCGTATTATGTACCCCATTGACAGTCAATAACGCGGGAGAGCCTACATGTCTGAAGAGAATAAAAAAGAATCCTGGCGCTCGGAGTATTCAACCGGAGACGAGCCCGTGGAGAAGAAGGCCGGCGCCGGCAAGCCTGAAGCCGCCAAGACCGATGATGCAGGAGGCGGAGTGCCTCGGCGCGATTTCATTGGCGCTGCCGCGCTTGGAGCTGGCGGGATTGCCACAGGTCTCTCCTTCTATTTTCGCAAGGGCGTGAAGAACCCAAGCGTCGAGGAGGTCAAGGGCTGGCGCGCGGAGCACTTCGGCGGAGGCGAGAAGGTAAAGACAGGGCATATCGGAGTTGGCAACCGGGGGGGATCGCTCCTTCGTACCGCGCTGCAGGTACCCGGGAGCATGCCGATCGCTGTCTGCGACAAGCAGGCCTCGAAGATCAAGGATTTCAAGAAGAGCATCCAGGATGTTATCAGCACGAGGGATAAGAAAAAGCCTGCTGAGGTGGATGTCCAGACCAGCGATGATTACCGCCGCATACTCGACAATAAGGATGTAGAGGCCGTCTTCATCGCTACCCCGCATTACCTTCACGGGCCCATGGCGATCGACGCCGTGGAGGCCGGCAAGCACGTCTATTGCGAGAAGGCGATGGCTTTTACGATCGGTGAGAACCAGGACATTGTCGATCTTGTCGAGGGTGGAGCCAAGACACCCGAAGGAAAAGATATCGTCTTCCAGGTCGGTCATCAGCGTCACTATTCGCCCTTGTACCAGAAGGCGGCTGACATGATTCACGGTGATCGGATTGGCGAGGTCGCGACCATTCGGGCCCAGTGGAACCAGAATGACAAGATCAGCAGGCCAGCTCCCTCGCTCGAGCTCGAACGGATCATCAACTGGCGGCTCTACTCCGAATACTCCGGAGGGCTGACGACTGAGTTCGCTACTCACCAGATCGATGTTGCGAACTGGTTCTTCGGGGAGGGAGACCACGTGGGAGTCGCTCCTCATTCGGTGCGCGGTTATGGCGGCGTTGACTGGTATTACCAGGACGCGCGTGATACCCACGACAATATCCATCTCATATTCACCTACAAAGTTCCGGCTGTTCAGCGCGATGCGTTTGGCCGGGTCAAGAAAGATTCAGCTGGCAAGCTCGTCTATGAAAAGGACCCCTCCGGCGGTATCCGTAAACGGGAGGTGACCTTTGATTACATGTGTACGATGGCGAACGCTCATGTCGGGCCTTCAGAGCTCATGCTTGGCCGCTACGGAACCATCCAGGTTTCCCTGGCCGGCGGCGAATTCTGGAAGGAGAAAAAAGCTCGTCAGGATGAGAGCCGGATCGCAGAGGGAACCAACCCGAGGCGTTCGCACCAGAAAAAGATTCTCAAGAGCGGGGCCACCATGGCGAAGCTCGGCGGTAAGCCCGCTGACCAGGTTCTCGAGGAGAATCCGCTTCCCCATCACGAAAAGCACTGGTCGCATTTTATCGAGCCGATCGAGGGAGCCTACGACAAGATTGAGACGTTGCTGGCGGTCGAGAGCTTCCACAAATGCGTTCGGCTGGCCCGCGCCGGAAACCCGTTTAACGAGGAGCTTCGAGCTAACGCGCGCGTCGGCATGAACAGCGCCATAGCCGCTCTCATGGCCAACATCGCCATGCGGGAGGATCGCACGGTCTACTGGGATGAGTTCTCTAAGAAGCCATCCTGAGCCTGGTTGACTAGCTGACGATCGCAGAATCCTCGGTTCCTTGCGGAGCTCCGTTGCGGACGGTTGCGTCAAGAATCAGGCTATGGGAAACCTGCAGCCGGGCGCTCCCAGTCTGGCACTCCGAATGTTTCGAGGTGTTTATTTCTCGGTTTCGGGGGCGGGCGCGGTTTCTTTTTCCTCTGTCCCGGAGCCGGCGGCGGCTGTGAACCCGGCGAGGACAGCTTCAATCTGCCAGTCCTCGAGCACGCCGTTGGTCAGGTAGAGGGGGACACCAGCCGCGTCAAAGAAGATCACTACCGGCTGGAAGATGTCGAAGACGGCCGTCTTGTTCCCTTCCTTGGCGGATCCATCTTCGTAGCGGCTCTTGAGGGTTTCCCTCAGCTCTTTGTACTGTCCGCGGTCGATTACCGAATAGGGAGATTCGGTACCGAGAGCCTTGACGTAGTCCGCGGTCTGGTCGAGGCGCCCTTTGTCGTCGGCCCTGTGCTGATAGAAGGCTGTCCGCAGGTTCAGCTTTGCTCCCTTGGCGCCGGCGAGCTTTTCGAGGCGTCCGATGAACTTGTTGTAGCCATCGTGATGGATGCGGGAGAGGACGACGATCGCCGGTGATCCATCGGGCCAGAAGGCTTCGCCAGCCGGCGTCTTGAGCTCTGGCCTCCAGGTCTTCTTTTCGGCTTTGGCGTAGAGGGCGAAGCCCCTGGCGACCTGCCTGGTGTAGCCCTCCCGGATTCTCGTGAAGGCCTTCTCTTTAAGGCTCTTGATGAGCTCCTTGAATTCGGCCTTGTCGAAGATGTGATGCAGTTCTTTTTTGGATCCGAGAATCTCAAGGTGGTTGGTGTAGCCGAGTTCGACCGCCTTTTTGAGGTCCGCCATGATTTCGTTGAGCTCTTGCTCTGCTGGATTCTTGGCGTCGACTTTTCTTCCACGGGAGCGAGCCCTGTAAAAGTAGGCGTAGCTCTGCATGTCCCGGATGTCCTTCTGCGTGGCTTCCGATCCCTCGAAGGATTTTTCGTCGAGCTTAAGAACCTCAGTGGCGAGGTAGTCGATGCCGCCGATGCTGTATCCGGCGGGGGGATCCCATATCTCGTTTCGCTGCAGGCGCCCGAAACGCTTGATGACGATGGTGGCCTTGCCGAGGCTGGTATTTTTGAGCCAGGGGATGGACCAGGTCGGTTCAGATGTTTTCTTGGTTTCCTGGGCAAAGATGTGCGGGCAACAAACCGCCAGGGTTAGAGCCAGAACACAGATGTGCTGATAAGACGCTGATTTCATCGTTTTTCCTCGAGATACGATTCAAATGCCGAATTTAGCGGGGGGCATTATATAAAAAGGATCGCCTGGCTGAAAGACGCCGTCTGAATCCTTTCTAAGAAGAGGGGGGGAGCATCGGAGTTCTTTCAGGTCCTCTCGGTAGACCAAAACAGGCTCCTTGGTCCGGTAATCCTTCAACTGGCGCGGTTTTTCCAGGGAGCTGGATTTACGTCATCACAGTGGAACTCTTAAGAAGGCCTTGCAGGTGCCGTTATTTTCCTAAAAGCCCTCAATACAGCCTCTGTTATCAGAATAAGAGCTTTCAGGCGTAAAACGTCGAAGACATGTGGGTTTTCAGGATATTTGGAGGGAAATTGACCAAAATCCTTAATTTAAAAGCATTTAAGTGACGATAAAACCTCTGTGCCGAATATTAAGAAAACTGATATTGAAGCTTGCAACGGACCTGTGATGCGGGCACGATGCGAAGCTAATTCGGCCGAAGCGGAGAAAAGGGCAAAATTTTTGCCCAGGTGAGAAGAAGGGCTTCGACTGTGTTCCGGGCCAAGCAGAGTAGCCGGAACGAAACGTGTGACAACGTGTGACTTAGTGATCTTCAGGAGTTGAACAGCTAGAAGATCCAGGTTCGAAGGAGAGACCCCAGAAGCGAATTAGGCTGAGAAACAGTTTGAATCGTCGCTAATACGGGACGGGTTGCGGCCCGGCTTCGAACGAACCAGAGAGAGACAATTAAGAGTAGATTTCGACTCTTGATCAAAATGAGAAAATAAGATTCTAACCCCAGGCTGGGGGGCGGCGGGCGTAAACCGGAGGTTTGGTTTGCGAGTCCACTAAACCGCGAGGCCCGCCCGGGGATAAGTAAAAGTAATAGAAACAAGAAACAGGTACACAGGAGGGTGGATAGTCAGGGAGGCTAAAAGCGGAAACAAAAACTTAGTATGCCAGGAAAGGTTTCACCACAGGGGTGGGACCACAATTCTGTAAACGTGTGTTGAGGCCTTCAAGTACGACGGCCTCGGATTTAAGTAGTAAAAGGAAGGATACGAATATGAATCGTATAGGACTTACTGGATTGGGACTTCTGATCGCCATGGCGTTCAGTACTTCAAGTGTTGTTGCGGATGGTTCGTTTCTGACCCCGGCCATGCTGGGCCAGGATGGCGGCGGCCCCTCAGGCTGGCTCGAAGCTGGCTGGGCTTACAGTGATGATGGCGTCAACGGTACGACCCACGATAGAGGCCAGAATGAAGTCGGCGTCGCCCAGATTGGTGTCGATTATAAC
>CAJWMA010000125.1 GCA_913042995.1 uncultured bacterium
GCTGCCCCCGAGGCCGCCCCTGAGCCGGCGGAAGATGCCGCGCCCGAAGCGGACGGCGACAGCGAGTAATCAACTCCTTCCCTGATCGGTAGCCGGGAGCCCCCCTTGCTTAAATGCCGGGCGGCGTAATAATGCCATCAACGCCATTGTTCTCCTGGAGACCGAAGAGTCATGCTTCCTGCCCCTGTTGAAGAGAAGCTGCAAGAAACCGAGAAGCGCCTCGCAGAGGTACAAGAACAGCTCGCAGACCCCGAGCTCTTCTCCGAACCCTCGCGACTGCGCCTGTTGTCGCGCGAATGCGGCTCTCTCGCCAAGGTGGTCGACCAATACAAACGCTACAGGGAGCTGCTTGAAACTATAGCCGACAATCGGGAGATCTCCGAAAACGCCGAGGAAGAAGCGGAGCTGCGAGAGCTGGCGCTCGAGGAGATTGAACAGCTCTCCCCGGAGCTCGAGCTTACCGAGCAGGAGCTCATGGACCGCATCCTGGTTGAAGACAAAGATGGCGGAAGAAACGTCATCGTTGAGATCCGCGCCGGTGCCGGCGGAGATGAGGCCGCCCTCTTCGCGGGAGACCTCTTCCGCATGTACGGCCGTTTTGCTGAGAAACAGGGCTGGAAAATCGAGGTTATCGACGGAAGCGGCACCGATCTCGGAGGCTTTAAGGAAATCATCTTCTCGGTCGCAGGAGACGAGGTCCACCGCCACCTGCGGTATGAGATGGGCGGACACCGCGTCCAGAGGGTCCCTCAAACGGAAACCAGCGGCCGCATCCACACCTCGGCGGCAACGGTCGCCGTAATGGGAGAACCAGAGGAAGTTGAGGTCGAGGTCAAAGAGGCCGACCTGCGAGTCGATTTCTTTCGCGCCTCCGGGCCTGGAGGGCAGAAGGTCAACCGTACCAGTTCAGCCGTACGCTTGACCCATATGCCCACGGGGCTCGTTGTCTCTATCCAGGATGAAACCTCGCAGCACAAGAACCGGGCAAAGGCGATGCGCGTCCTGCGCTCGAGAATTTATGACCACATCGAGACCCAGAGACAGGAACAGGAACAGAGCCTCCGGCGCGGACAGATCGGCTCGGGCGACCGCAGCCAGCGGATCCGCACCTACAACTTTCCCCAGAACCGAGTCACAGACCATCGCATCGGCCAGAACTTCAACCTGGAGAAGGTCGTCAAGGAAGGTGACCTGGGCGGCCTGGTCGCCGGCCTGCGAAGCCAGGAGCGAGAGCTGAGGCTGAAAGAGCTTTGAGCCAGGACTATAGCCCGAGCAAGAACTGGACCGCCCGCGAGCTCCTTGACTGGACCGAGGGCTACTTCCGGCAGAGGGACATCCCCAGCGCCCGGCTCGATGCCGAGCTGCTCCTTGCCGGCGCTCTCGGGGTCGACCGCCTCGGGCTCCTCACAAAGGAATTTGAGCAGGTGGTCGACGATGAGGCCCGCGCTGTCTTCCGCGATTTCGTAAAGCGCCGTGGGCTCAAGGAACCCGTCGCCTATCTCACGGGAGAAAAAGAATTCTACTCCCTGCCCTTCAAGGTAACGCCGGCCGTGCTCACGCCGCGGCCGGAGACCGAACACCTCGTAGATGAGGCGCTGGCCATCGCCCCGGACGCCGCCCGCATTCTCGACCTCGGCACCGGAAGCGGCAACATCGCGGTGGCCCTCGCGGCAAACCTCCCAGGCGCCCGCGTCACGGCTGTCGACATCTCCCCCCAGGCGCTGGAGCTTGCCCGGGAAAATGCCGAACTGAACAATGTCGCGGCCCGAATCGACTTCATCCCCGGAGACCTCTGCGCGGCGCTGGAGCCCGGCACGCCTCCCTTTGACCTGATCGTCTCCAACCCCCCCTACATTGCCGGAGCTGAAGAAGAGACCCTGATGGATGATGTACGTCTCTTTGAGCCGCGCATCGCCCTGATCGATTCACGCAGCCCCGAAAGCGATGGGCTTGGATTTTATCGGGCGATCCTGAATGAGGTCGCTGACCGGCTGGCGGAAAAGGGCGCGCTCATCGTGGAAGTTGGCGAGAAGCAGGGCGCAAAGGTCATAAATATGTTCGAAGAAGCCGGCTTCACGAAGACCTCAATAACACGTGATTACGCCAAAGTTCCCCGAATCATCTCAGGCCAACGGTAAAAGGCCTTCTGATAAGGCGGGCAAACTTGACGAGGGGCCTTTCCCCGTTACAATCACCCCTACCTGAACGCCGGAGATGTCCCCTGGCGGCTTGCCTGGTTGCCGCCTCAGAGAAGTGAAGAGCTCGTGGACCAAATCATCATCGACGGCGGCGCTCCCCTTTCCGGATCTGTAACCGTCCAGGGGTCAAAGAATTCCGCCCTGCCCATCCTGTTTGCTACGATCCTCACGGAGGATCGGTGCACGATCAACAATGTACCCAAGCTGTCCGATGTCAGGACAACCCAGGCCATCCTGGAAGAGCTCGGCATGCACTGCAATCGGGACCACCACGGAGCCATCTGCGTCGAAACGACCGACCCGACCCGCACCCTTGCTGACTACGACCTGGTCAGCACGATGCGGGCATCCATCTGCTCCCTCGGGCCACTGCTGGCCCGGCGCGGAAAGGCGAAGGTGTCCCTGCCGGGGGGCTGTGTCTTTGGGGCGGGTGGCCGGCCTGTTGACCTCCACCTCAAAGGCCTTGAGGCTCTGGGCGCGCAGATCAAAGTTGAAAAGGGATACATCATCGCCGAAGGCAAGCTGAAGGGGGCCGCCCTCGACCTCAGCGGCCCCAGGGGCTCGACCGTTACTGGAACGGCCAACATTCTCATGGCGGCGACCCTGGCGGAAGGCGACACCGAAATCCGGAACGCGGCCCTGGAGCCGGAGGTAACAGACCTCGCCATCTTCCTCAGGGGCATGGGGGCGCAGATCGAAGGCGTCGGGACATCGACGCTCGAAGTTCACGGAGTAAAAGAGCTCCATGGCACGGACCACATCGTCATGCCAGACCGAATCGAAGCGGGAACCCTGCTTCTGGCGGGAGCCATCACCAAGGGTTCTGTAACGGTGAAGAATGTCGTGCCGAAACAGCTCGACAAGCTGACGGCCTGCCTGGAACAGGCCGGCTTCGCGCTTGCTATCGAAGAAGACAGCATCGCAATTTCAACCAACGGCCGCATTCGAGCCATCGACATCTCGACCCGGGCCTACCCCGGCTTCCCTACCGATCTCCAGGCGCCGATGACCGCCCTCCTCACCCAGGCGGAGGGCGTCAGCCAGATCAGCGAAAACATCTACCAGGACCGCTTCCAGCATATCCCGGAGCTGAACAGGCTCGGGGCCGGCATTGACCAGGACAACGATCATGCCACCATTGACGGACCGAAGGAATTAAGCGGCGCCCCGGTCATGGCTTCCGACCTGAGATCCGGCGCCAGCCTCATCCTTGCCGGGCTTGTGGCCAAGGGTGCCACCACCGTCAGGCGGATCTATCATGTCGACCGAGGCTACGAGGCCATCGAAAAGAAGCTGGCGCTGCTCGGGGCCAGCATTCGGCGCGAGAAAGCCGTGGAGAAGACCGAGGAGGCAACGCCTGAGCCTACTCGCATCCCAGTCCATCAGGACTAGGGTCAGGGCCCGGGCGGCCTAAGCTCGGCTCTTCAGGGGGCGGCCCTCCCTGGTACAAATGCTGAAGCAGGCGAATGGCATCGGTAACGGCAACACGGCCATCGTCATCCACATCCGCGGAATCGGCGCAGAAAACAGCAGGGGCGGCCTCCGTGAACAGGAAGCCCAATATCACGACCGCATCCGTGATGTTTAATCGCCCGCTTTGATCAACGTCGCCGCGCTCAAACCACGGCGCCCCATCGGAACTCCCGAGAGCCTCCAGAACGAGGTCATCGGCAAACGCCGCGCGCCCCCGGACCCCGGCCGCGACCGTCAGGCGAGCCTGGCGAGAACCCGCCGGGAGACGGAGATGGCCTGAAAAGCTCTCCCATTGCGCGCAATGCAGCCGCCCAGTATCAGCCGCGGCAATTACGCGGCTCGCCGAGTCGAACACCTCAACCCGAAGACCGACTCCAAGAATGCTCGCAAAGCTCTTCAGCCTCCCCCCCCAGCGCAGATACCGGGCCTCTGCCGGAAGCGCAACGGTCTGGGACAGGGTTGACTCATCCGCATCGCCGCCGGGATACGCCATGAACATCCCATCGCCCGAACGCGTCACCAGGTAGTCCGTAAAGAAACGCGCCAGGTTGGCGCCATGGCGGAAGCTTCCTTCCACGTTCCAGTCGGCAAGGTCGCCCGATTCGGCGCCCGGGTTCAGGAGCAGGTTGCCGCCAAGGCGGCCGTGGTCCCGCGAACCCAGCTCGATGCCGATAAAGACCTCATCAACCGCCCCATCGTTCCTGGTGCCGCCGATAAGGGTTCTGCGATTCGCCGCAATGGTCGCCCTCACAGAGCGGGCGCCCGGCGGAACCGGAACCGCTTCCC
This sequence comes from uncultured bacterium, assembly GCA_913042995.1. Taxonomy (GTDB): domain Bacteria; phylum Planctomycetota; class UBA8108; order UBA8108; family UBA8108; genus UBA8108. The sequence goes on from CAJWMA010000125.1 coordinate 4,458, forward strand.
GCCAGGGCCACCAGTAGAGCGTATCGTGTTTGCCCGAGGCGATCGCCCGCAACTCTCTGCCCGCCGCATCGTGCAGGGTGAAGGACACCTCGGCCTCGTCATACGGCTCGGCTCGGCTCTCCCCGCCTGGAAAGACCAGGTATGCCGCGGCCAGCCACGCGCCGAGATGCAGGGTGGCGCGGCCCTGGTCAATCGGGCCCGAGAAAGACTGCAGGGAAACCGACTGGGTCGCGCGCGATGCGGCATCCGCGGCGCCGCCGACAAAAAAACTATCGCCGGAATAGGCCTGCAACTGGGTCAATCCTGTGACAGCCTCCAGCGCGCCCGAGACCTCCCAGCCCGTGAGCCCGTCTTCGGCTCCTGGATTGAGCAGGAGATTCGTAAGACAGGCATACGTCCTGCCCGTGGGCATCATTCCCGTCTCGCCGCCCCGCGCAACGACACCGGCAACGATAAGCTCATAAGTCTCTCCAGGCTCATGGGCCGACGTGCGCAACCTCACCCTGCGGCGATGGCGGTCTACCCGCGCTCGCAGAACCTCGACAGGCGGCCCCGCGCCGCCAAGACGGCGGACACTGTAGCGCTCGGGCCGCGCCGCGCTGGCCGGGTCAACCTCGCGGTCAAAACGAAGCTCCAGCAGCTCGGAACCAAAGACCGCATCTACGATGAAATTCTGCGGCGGGTCGACAAATATCGGCTCCGTTAACATCATGCTGAAAACCACCGGCCGATGGTCGGAAAGCACCGGCGCCAGCTTCGGAATACGCACATCCACCGGAAACATGCCGCCCGCCGGGTCGTACATCAGGAGGTCAATCAGCTGATGGCCTTCCGCGCCGGCAAAGCCTGTCGCAGGCCACGTTGTTCGCCCCCCGGGCCGCACCCCCAGGTCGGTCCAGGCGTCATTCAGAACACTCTCGAGAATAATGTTCTGCGTCGAGTAGTGCTCATCATTGAAATCCCCCAGCAGGATCTTCCGCGGATTCGTGTCAGCGGGGAGAAGCTCGTTAACGATGTGCCGGTTTTCCCGATCGCCCGACTGATCCCATGAGTTGTGAATGCCGTAGATGGACACCGGAACACCGCGGAGCATCGCTGTCGCCCGGATAACTCCGCGGCCGGTGGGAAGAGGAATCCGCTCCACTCCCTCCAGCGGCTGCCGCGCCAGCACCGCCTTGAAGCGATCTATCGGGGTAAAATAATCCAACCCCGTCTCAGCGGCCACCGTCGCGAGATAGTCCTGGTCGGGCACCTCCTGCAAAGACAGAAGGTCGAGATTCAGCCCGGCAAGAAACCGGCCCACGGCCCGGGGGCTTGCCTCGAGTCCCCCGTGGACATTGTAGGTCGCCAGGCGCGCCACGGGACGGCGCGGAACTCCATCCTGCCAGGCAGCCGCCCGCAACGGCAGCAGCAAGAGGATCGACAGAAAAATTGGATGGATGAAACGGCGCACCTGGCTGCTCTCGAAGTTGAATTTCAGACCCACTATCGAGAATACCATGAATACCGCCGGCATCCCGTCATTCGGTTTCAGTACGCTCAAATGCCCTATTTAAGCAGGAACTCCCGAACCTCGTCCGAGGTGATCTGCTCCGCCAGCTGCCTCAGCTCGTCGAGAATGCCCGGATTAACCCGGCGCAGCTGGTTGATAAAAAGCCTCTTCTCTGGAAAGCCCACCCTGGAGTTCAGGTAGCGGCGCGCCTCCGGGGCAAAGCCTTCGTGCCTGGGGATCGCAAAATAGGCCCTGATGGCCTTCGAGTAGGTAAAGGCATCCTTGGTCCAGGTGAGCTCCCTGAAAACCTGCTCGACGCCGGGAGCCGACATCTTTGCAAGGGTCACCAGGGCCTGGCTCACCGCGCCGCCGTAGCGGCGCATATTCTGCGAGACGAACTGTTTCAGCACCCGCACGGCATCTTTGTCATCGCGCGCTCCAAGATGAAGCAGCAGCGCGGAATGCGCCTGGAAATCGGTCGCCTGCGCGAGTCTCTTTTCGACAAGGTCAATGGGCAGGAAATAGCCCAGGGACTCGGCCGCCGAGAACAGCAATCTCAAGCGCTTATCGCCGCCCTGGACCAGCTGCAGAATCTCGGCGGTGAGGGCCTCCTCAAGGTCGGGGAATCTCCCGCGATGGAACTCGAGAAAAACCGGCAGAAAGCTGTAGAGATAGCCGCGCAAAACGGTCCGGGTCGTCTTCCTGGTCGCGCTCAAGTAACTGTGAGCCAGGCGCGCCCACCCTTCTTCCTGCAGCATCGCCGGGTGCAGGAGGGCGAAGGCGAGATCGTAGCGGCCCACCAGCCTCTTTGCCAGTGACGGGTCCTTGTCCAGGGCGTGAAGGAAGTCCTGCAACACCTCGTGGCCCTTGTCTCCGGCCGCCAGCTGCTTCTGAATCGCGGCCACGAGGCCAGGCCCATCACCCTTGACAGCCAGGGCGAGAAGGCCATCGATGGTTTCCTTCGGGGTGGAGCCTGGAGGCTCCTCCGCCTGGGCCCAGGGGCTGGTGTGAAAAGATTCGCGGACCTCCTCCTCAACAGCCGGAGGGGGAGACGGGCTGACCGCTGCAGCTCGCTTCGCCTGCTCTGCGGCAATGGCCTCTTCGAGCGAGCGGATTCGATCCTTGAGCCGCTGGAGCTCTCCATCTCCCCGGGCACGCGCCGATGGCATCGGGGCCGCCGGGAAAGCAGCGGCCAGCGCCAGGGCAAGAAGGCCTGCGGCAGAAAGAGCCCTGATCCGATCCGGCTTCTCAACCCTCATTGCCGGCCTCCTTCTTCGCGCGCGCCGCGGCCTTCTCGAGGATGGCCTTCGCCTTCTCCGCCCGGACCTTTCCGGACTCTTTGATGAGCTGCTGGTAGATGGCGGGACTGTTGCGCTTGAGCTTTCCTATGATCAGGGTCTGCTGGGCAACAGTGACCTCAGAGTTCAGGTAGCCGAGGGCCCGCTCAAAATCGGCCGGCTCCCGGGGATGGCCGAAATAATAAAAGGTCGCGGCCTTGCGAATGGCGGGCTCCTGGTGTTCGACAAACCGTAAAGCGAGGCCTTTGCGGCCGGCGGCATCGAGATCGACGATGTGTTTCAGCGCCTGGCTTACACTCTGCTGCAGGCCGTCTCCCCCCTCTTCAACAAACTTGAGAATCGCCTGGAGGCCCTCATCTCCGCGGCTGGCGAGATGGGAGAGGACCGCGCCGTGAAGAGAACGCTTCTCCTCGCTGTAGAGAATCGGCAGCATCGAGTCGACCGGCGGCTTGAACTGCAGGTCCCGCATCGCCAACATCAGCTTGTAGAGGTAGTCGCCGCCCTTTTGCAGTTGGAAGACAATGTCCTCCTTGAGGAGCCGGCGCAGCTCAGGATACTTGCCCCGGTGATAGTTGAGAAAGACGGGTAGAAAATTGTAGATCTCCCGGCGAACAAACGAACCTGTTTGCTCCCGCGTGTTGCGAATCATATAAGCGCAGAGAGCCGCCGTTTCTCCCGGATAGAGCGCCACCAGCCGGAGCATGGCGAACACCAGGCGGGAATCATGAGTCAGGGTAAGAATCTTTTCGTGCTCCTGATCGCACGCGATGAAAAACTGGAGCAGCTCCCGGTGGTCCTTCTCCTCTCCCAGGAGGCGCTTTTCCATCGCCGTGTACATGCCCGGCCCATTGAGGTTGTCAAGATGTCCCATCAGAACCGCCGATGCGTCGTCGGCCGGCGGAGTGTTCTTGTCCGCGAGGCTTGCGAGCTGGGCTTCGAGCGCCGCGGCCCGGACGCGAAGCTGCTCGAGCTCTGCCGTCTCTGCCGGCTCTTTCGCCGCAGGCGAGGCCTCCTCCTGCGAAGGCGAGGCGCTCGGTGGAGTCTTCTGACTGCAGGACCCTGCAGTCAGAGCAAGGAGCGCCGCGGCCGTGAAGATCGCCCCGATGGTTTTGAACCGGTCACATCTTTCGTGCATCACGACGACATCATTGCATGGAGTCGTTCCGCTGCAAGCATCTTATGGGCGCCCTTTGCCCGGCGAAGATGCGCCCGCGCCGCGCGCGGCCAGCCGCGCCTGCAGAGCCTTCAACCGCGCGCTGCCTGGATGGCTGTCAAGGCCTGACTGAACCAGCTTCCGTGCTTCGCCAGGACGAACATGCAGCTGCAGAAAGATCTCCGCCATCCCGTAAAACGCGGCTTCGCTGCCGGCCTCTGCGGCCAGCAGACGTCGAAGCAGGCGAAGCCTGAAAAACACATCCTGGGGCCGGCTCAGTATATTCAGCAGATTTTTCAACACGGTCGCGTTGGCCGGGTCGAGGTCACTGGCCAGGAAAAGATAGTCGTAGGCGCCGCGTTCCCTGAACCTGGCGCAGGCCGCGGCCAGATCAGCGTAGATCGCCGCGGAGGCCGCTAAGGGGCTCTCCTGGAGCCGCGTCTCGAGCTGATCGATCTTCGCCTGGTTCGCCTTCATTTCCGTAAGCCGCTTGCGCGCCCACTCCTGCCGAACCGGGTCCTTTGCCTCGGGCTTCATCAGCTCGGCATAGAGCTCAAGACGGCCGGGAGCTCTCTCCAGGTGGGCAACCAGCGCCTCCAAGGCTCCGGGTGCATATCCGGAACGCCAGCTGGCGACGGACTTATAGACCGCCAGATCATCGGGAACCTGGAGCCCCTGGCGCCCGCAGTTCCCCTCGGCGGCTTCAAAGGCTTCCAACGCAGAGCCTGGATCGCCGCCCGACAGCAGCCAACGCCCCCTCCAATAGCTGGGCTCCCAGGCTGACGGTGACAGTCTCTGTGCCGCCGTGATGGCTTCGAGGGCCGACTCCCGGTGTCCCAACTCGAGAAAACAGCGGGCCAGCCCAAGCTGAGCTGAGAACCTGTTGGCCTGGCCCCGTCCAGGCCCCTGGCGGCCAGCTTTCCCGTCTTCAGAGTCGATCGCCTGGAGAGTTGAACGAAAAGCTTCGACGGCGGCCGACCAGTCTTTCCGGGCAACCTCGATCCGTCCCCGCTCCCACAAGAGGCCCGAAACCGGCCGGCAGCCGGCGGCCACCGCGGCAGAAATAACATCAAGCCCTTCCCTGGTCCGCCTGAAGGCCAGGCAATAGCGGGCGTAGAGTCCCGGGATTCTCGCATCCTTAGTGTTGGCCTCCAGGGCGTTGCGGTGCGAGCGAAACGCGGCAAGGAACCTGCGCTGGCGCTGCTGGTTCGAGGCCTGCTGAGCAAGGGCCTGGGCTTCACGCCCCTGCAGCCGCATCTTGTCGACCCCGTATTCTTCAAAACTGCCCTGTGACAGGGCCCGGTAGATTCCCTCGATCAGCCGGGCCTCCTTGCGGCGCTTCAGCCTGTAAAGGGCCGCCGCGAGCTCCGAATAACACTCGCTGCGGGTCGGCTCGTGTTCCAGAACAATGGCGAACTGATCGGCTGCATCCTGATATCTGCCGGCCGCCCGAAGCGCCCTGCCGTATTCGAGTCTCGCCGTCCGGGACAAGGCATCGTCCGCAGTCCCTGCCTTTGCCGAAAAATAGGTGTCAAACAGGGGCAGGGCGCCCAGGGGCTTGCCGGCGCGGAATTCCAGGCGGGCGAGGGAGAGGCTGGCGCGAGGATGGCCGGGCGCCAGCTTGATCGCCTCGCGGAGCGCCGAGCGCGCGTCATCCAGGTTGACCAGGCGGCGATGGGCCTCTCCCCGTATCGCCAGGGCCGCGGGGTTGCGGCCATCCGCGGACAGGGCCTTTGAACAGAAACGAAGGGCCGCCTGGTTCGAACCGCTGGCGAGATAATATTCGGCAATGCTGCCGTACACATCGGGCGAAGGAGAAAAGCGCGCGGCTTCCAGGCTCCTCTCAAGCAGCTCGGCGGCTCCCCGCGGACGACCCGCCCGGGCAAGCCGGCTCGCCTCCTCGAGAAAACGAACCCGCTCCTTCCGGCCAGCGGTGTCCCCGCCCGGAGAACAACCGCAAAAAGTGATCGCCAGCACCAGGGCCGCCGCGGCCCGGCGCCCGGACCGGGGGAAGCGTGATCTCGCCTCCAGTGATTTCATTCGGCCCTCCCGCCGTATACTTTTCTCGACGCTGGCTCTTTTGCCTGCCCGGGATGCATTCATGACCTTCGCCTTTTCAGATTATTTTAGTCTGGAGTCTCTATTGGCGCTGTTAGATAATCGTTAGTCGACTTGGGTAATGTGAGAACGCCAAGGGTCTCTTTTTAATCGATATTAGTCAGAATGATCGCTGCCTTTGAGAGCCGCCTGCTGCAATGCGG
>CAJWMA010000126.1 GCA_913042995.1 uncultured bacterium
CCCCGCCTCAGGGAACCACGAGACGGATCACGAACATCTGGCGAGTTTTATTGTCGGCGAGACCGGGCACCAGGATCGCATCGCCGGCCCGGTTCCAGCGCGGCGATGGGTCGATCCTGATATCGCCCGAATACGAGCCCTTGTCAAAACCCGCGCTGCGGCCGTGGAGACCATCGCTCCGGCGAAGCACGGCGAAATAGTTCTTGTTACCCTTCTTGTACCCGTTCACGAACCACTTGCCATCGGGTGAGAGGGAGACGTCGCCGCCCGGGCTGGGGAAGATCGCGGGGGTGCCCAATTGCCCGACGATCTTCTTGCTATCGACATCGTAGAGAACCTGGCGATCCCCCCGCTTGCCGATCAGCAGGCTGCCCTCGGCCCACTCCGGATGCCCCCCGATATGCAGATCGTGCAGCGCCAGGTTGGTTCCATCGAGGTGAACCGAACACGGCACGTTGATCTTGGCCCCGGGGCGCCCCCAGTTGCCCCGCACGAAAAAGTAGACCCGGTCCCCATCACGATTCCAGAGCGTGTGGTTGATGAACAGCCCGATGCTGTCGATGTCGCGATAGCGGGGCCTGAGCCGCTCGGCAAGCTGGCGGTAGGAGACCAGCAGGCGCCGGGCGCCCGTGTCGACGTCGACCACGAAGATGCCGTCGTTCTTCGGAGCGTTTTCAGCCTTCGACCAGTCGAGAGCCCCCGGGTACCCCGTAACCAGGCGCAGGCGCGCCAGGCGGCCGTAGTTCAGGCCGAGAAACGAGCCGCCGCCCTGGGCGACTCCCCCGTTGCCGATGGGGGCCTTGTCATCGCGGTACTCGCGGATACGCTTCTTTTTTTCAATGTCGTAGAGTACGGCAAATACCTTGCCGGTCTCGAGATCGCGATCGTTGAAGAAGAACTGTGTCCGCACGGCCCTCGGATTCCAATAGAACATTGTTCCCTGTTGCGGATTCCAGGCGTGCGTCCTGTCGAGCCGAACGATCTCGTTATTCTTTTTCGTATCGACAAGGATGATGACAGCCGCCTCCTCAGGCCTCGGCATACGGTCGATACGGTCGATCTCCATACCCAGGATGTACCTGTCAGTCCCATTCCACGGCACGGTCCGGCATTGGCCGATATAGCCGAAGAAATGGTGCTTCGATCCGGATGTAAGCTGCTCGACCTTCAGCTCAACCTCCTGGGCAGCGGCTGACCCGGCAACCGGAGCCAGTGAGATGAAAACCAGGCAGGATTCAGGATGATCATTCTATTGCCTTGGGAGAGACCCCGACTCTACCTCGTTCACTTTTTCGAGAGCTTCCGGATACGAACCTCGCGAAACTCGACCTTGCCGCTCTTGTGGTGCATCTGCAGCAGGATGCTGCCCTTCTTGTGGCGATTCCCGGGGTCGCGACAGTCGGCGGCGGGCTTGTCGTTGACCCAGGTCTGCAGGTGGTTGCCGACCGCGCGAATGCGCATCCTGACCCACTCGCCATCCTTCGTCCCGAACTTCGGAGCGCGCGCGCCCTTCACCCTCAACGCGTAGATGCTGCCGGTCGGGTTGTTGTTGTCGCCATGGTCGAGCTGCGCCTCGTAGCCGGGAGGGAACTCCTGTTTCTTGTCGACGTGGGGCGCGCAGCGAAAATAGATCCCGCTGTTGCCGCGCCGGCCGCCTGTGTCAGAGATGCGGGCCTCGGCGTAGAGCTCGAAATCGTCGAAGTCCTCGAGCGAGGAGAGGTAGCCCTGGCCCCCGTGACCGGTGAGAACGCCATCGATGACCTTCCACTCGGGCTTGTGCTTGTACTTGTTCACCCGCCAGCCGGAAACATCACGGCCGTTGAAGAGCTTGATCCAGCCATCGTCCTTCACCTCACGGATACGAATGTTCCTGAAGGAAGCGGGATCGCCATGGTTCTGCAGGCCGATGAGGCCGCTGTCGCGTTTGAGTCCGGGAACCTTCTTGCCGTGGGTCTTCGCGAGCTCGGCGAGATCGGCGTCAATGATCTGTTCGCCGTTGACCCAGACCCTGCATTTTTTCCCGACGCAGAAAATGCGCATCGTCTGCCACTGGCCGGCGGGCCTGGTGACACGCCTCGACGGCGCCTCGACGGCATAGATCGCGCCGGTGAACTGGTTGGGCCTGAGGTTCTTCCATTTCTCGCCGTGATCGTCCAGCAGCTGGATCTCCAGGCCATCGACATAGGGAATTCCCACCTTCGGAGCGCGGATGAAGACACCGCTGTTTCCATTCTTCGGAAGCTTGTATTCAAGGGAGAGATCAAAATCTCCGTACTCGGCGGTTGTCGCCAGCCACTGGGAACCCTTTCCCCCGGTGCCGGCCAGAACGCCATTTTTGACACCCCAGTTTTTCGCGTCACCCTGCATCCCCTGCCAGCCGCTTAGATCTTTTCCATTGAAGATGGCCCCCTCCCCGGCGCTGGCGCGGGACAGGCCAGCGAAGGTCAGCAGAACGAGCACACCGGCGGTGAGAATTCTTTTCATCAGCTTTCGCCCCCTGGTCGCGAAGTGTCGGACAACGATTTCAGATCCGGATGAACCCATACCCTATGCGACCCCACGCCCGCTGGCAAGGAGAGGGTGCCGCTCACCCATCCAGCGAGCCGCCCACAGGCAGGCGGGCTACTTCTTCAGGGCAGTGACCGCGGCGGAGAGGCGATGTGCCGCCGCGTCATTCTTGCGTCACCCGGGCCCGCCAGGCCGGGTACTCAACTTCCAGCAGTCTTTCGGGCCAGCGTCCGCCGATCCATCTGTGACCCAGCCGGTGCTTGTGGCTGAGCTCGGCAAGGCTGTACTTGACCACGCCTTGCTCGATGAACATCGGTCGGTTGGTGCCGATTTCGTAGTACCTGGCCCATATCGGGCCTGCCTTCGGATCGTTGACGACGCGCCTGTCCCGGCCGCCGGGAACCGTCTCGTCCTCCACGGTAATCACCCGCGTGCCGGTGATCTTGACCTCATCGAACCAGCCGACCGCGCCCTTGACGGCATCGATCACCTCGGCTGACGGCCGCTCGATGGTCATCAGGAACCTCACAACGCCAACGCTCTCAGCGCCGGAGATGGAAGGGTTTTCAGACACCCTGCCCTGGGCCGGCTTCAAGGTGATTTCGTCATGCTGCTGACACCAGGCCGTCTTCCTGTCCTTGACGACGATCTGGCATTTGAGAATGCATTGAAGCCCCTTGCGCACGGAGTCCTTGCACCTTGCCCGCAAGGCCTCGTCGGCCAGGTCATACGGCTGTCGCCGGTTCGCGACGTCAGCCAGCACCGCGATGGCGCCGATCATGGCGCCATCGTTGATGGTGATGCGGCTCGAGTAGCCCGGCCTGAGCGGATAGAACTGCGGCCAGCCGCCGCTTGGATATTGAGCCTTCAGCAGGTAGTGGACACCCTTGAGAAACCCATCCTTGTACTTCCGTCGGCCTGTAGCCGCGGCGACCTTCGCAAGATATCGCATCTCGGAGTGGGTCGCGTCGTTGTCAAGGGTACAGGGGTACTTCCTCTGCATCAGCGACTCCTTGTGCCGCCTCTTTTCAACGTCGCTGAGCTGCTCGGTCGCGGCACTTCCGGACGGATGGATGCTTCCATCGTTCTTGTACCAGCCCCCGATGTCAGCCTGGTAGAACAGAACATCGTCGGCGATTCTCATGGCCTCCGGGGTCTTGTACCAGGCCGCCTTCTGTCGGCCGCACTCTCCCCACGACACAGCGGGCCGGGGTTTCTTCCGATCCGCCGCATGAACGGCCGCGCCGGCCGCGAAAAAACAGAAGGTGAGAACGAATACGAAGAGCGATATTCGTTTCATGAGCTTTACCAAGGCGCCTCTCATTTTCCCAGGCCATCGCCATCCCGATTGGCGCGGACCCGCCGCGGAAGAGCTGACTATTTCTTCCTTTTTACCAGCTTCTCAGCCGCCAGCCACCGCAGGCTCTGGGTCTGCCAGGCGTCCCACATCGGGCCTTTGTACCCATTCAGGCCATGCCCCCCCCTGGGAAGTTCGAGGTATTTTCCGCGAACCTTGTGGGCCTTCATGGCCGCGTAAAAGAGCCGGCTGTTGTCGGCGGAAACCAGGCGGTCATCCTTGGCGTGTGCCAGGAAGACGGGAGGAGTCTGAGCGGTAACCTGTTTCTCGTTGGAATAATAATTCACCGTCTCCGCCCCGGTTGCCCGGCCCAGCAGATTGGATCGCGATCCTCCATGCGTCTTTCTACCCATGGTAATGACCGGGTATACGAGGATGGCAAAATCCGGCCGGCAGCCCTGCCTGTTGACCGGGTCAGGATCATCGGGGTTTCCCTTGTCAAAATGGGTCGCGGCCGTCGAGGCCAGGTGCCCCCCGGCTGAGAAGCCAATGATGCCGACCTTCTTCGGGTCACAGTCCCACTTCGCGGCATTGCTGCGAGTCAGCCGGATCGCGCGCTGGGCATCCAGGAGGGGAACAAAACGGTTTCCCCGCGGCAGCCTGTACTGGAGGACAATCCCGGTGATCCCATGCTGGTTCAGCCATTTAGCGATGCCGTGGCCTTCCGCTCCCATCACCAGGAAACCATAGCCTCCGCCCGGGCAGATCACCATGGAGGTGCCGTTGGGTTTCGAGGGGCGATGCACCGTAACAAACGCGTCGGCCTTTACCGTTTTCCCTTCGCCGGCAGGCGCCTTGCCATTCCAGAGTGAGATACGCTCCGGCTCGGCTATCGCCGAAGAGCAGTTCAAGCCCAGGCAGGCCCCGAAAACAGAAGCGCTCAACAGCAGCGTGAATACTGGTATACGTCTCATCTCTGGCCCCTCTCTAAGTATTAGGTTAACTGACAAATAGCTTATGCGAGGCCTTCGGCGGGAGCAAGGCGAGGGTTGAACCTCCTCGCCAAACTGGTTTTGACCTATAATTCGGAATGCAGCAGAGAGTGCTGTCATCCATCTGCCGAAGGAAAAGCCATGAACGGTAAGACATTCCTGGCGCTGGCTTTGCTGGCGTCTCTCCTAACCCCCCCCCTCCCGGCAACGGTGGTGATGTTCGAAAACGTAAAGCTTCCGGCTGCCAGTGAAATGGATGGCCTGCAATCGGTAAAAGACTATGGCGACCATGTTTCCGGCGTCAGCAGCGGCGGTTTCGCCAACTCCTTCGCCAGGGGAAACGGCTGGACTCCGAATATCTCCCTCGATTTCGGCGCGGGAAAAGATCGTAAAACCGTCAGCTCCTGGAGGGCCGAATGGGACGGAGGAGATGGCGCCAATTACCTGCTCGACGGCGATCCGCGGCCGAGAGGATCAGGACCCCCATGGTACTACTGGTACACCTTTACCCCGCGTAACCGGGCCGGGGTAACCATCAATTCGCTCGATCTCGATGGAGTCGGAAATCATACCAACCGGGTCGACTGGAAAATCTACGCCGGATCCAGGGCCGGCAAGGTGCTGGCCAGCGGTTCGACCGGAAACTTTTCAGGCGACAGGGAAAAGGTCGAGCTTGGCATGAAGAGCCCGCATTTCGGCAGCGTGGTCCTCGAGCTCATCCGGAGCGGAGCGCGTACCACGCTGGCCATCGACAACCTGGATTTCGATGAAGCCCCGCCTGGCAAGGCAGCGCGCTCTGCCATCGAAGTAGGAAACCGCAAGCAGCTCTTCGTCGACGATTACGTCATTTCCGAAATGACCGGCCTCTCACGTGACCTCGGCAGGCCCGTAAAACTCAATGGAGGTAAACCCGTCTTTGATGCCTGGTTTTACGGAACGGTTCTCCATGACGAAGGTAAATTCAAGCTCTGGTACCGGGGAAATCCTTACGGTTACGCTGAATCAAAGGACGGGATTCATTTTCGCAGGATCGCGAAGCTCGTTGGCCTCGACACGGCTCGCGGCGACAGCGCGACCTTCTATATCGATCCCCATGAAAAAAACCCGGCGCACCGCTACAAGGCCTGCTACGCGCACTCCACGATTCGAGCAGCCCTGAGCTACTCCGCCGATGGGATCCACTGGAAGCCCTACAACAATGGAAAGCCGGTAACGGGCCGGGCGGCTGACACCACCAACCACATCACCTGGGATGAAGACGCGAAGGTCTACCGCCTGTTCACCCGCACCGACTACCCCCGTCCACCTGATGGCCTCGAGGTCCGCGGCACGCGCAGCATGACCAACCCCGACATCAAGTCCGACCCCACCGGCTGGAAGCTGGTACGCGATTGGAAATTTGACCGCGAAGGCCCCGAAGAGTGCAGGAGGCGCCAGATCTACGGGCTGAGCGACTGGATCTACCACGGCGTCCACTTCGCCCAGATGATGGTTTTTGAATGGCCGAACGACCTGAGCGAAGGCCCCGTCGATCACCACAAACGCCACGAGCGGGACGTCCTCGAATACTACATCGCCACCAGTCGAGATGGAGACAGCTGGGATCTTTCCTGGGTTTACGCCGGCAGGAAAATGATAACGCGGGGACCCGCCGGTTCGTGGGATAAAGACATGATCGTCCCTTCATCGGAAATCATCACCCATGACGACAAGCACTGGCTCTATTACGCAGGCTCCAATGAACGCCATGGAGCGCCGAGGCCCACCCAGGGTATCGGGGCGGCCACCTTGCGGCTGGATGGATTTGTGTTCCTAGAGGCTGGGGCCAGGATGGGAAGCGTCACCACGAAGCCTTTCAGGCTCAAGGGCAAACGCCTGCAGGTGAACGTTGCCGGCGAGAAATTCCGGGTCGAGGTGCTCGACGAAAAAGGGCGGCCATGGCCGGGGTTTTCCGGCCCGGAAGCCGAAACCGTCAGCAACGTGGACAACCTTCGCCTCGAACCCCAGTGGAAAGGCTCACTTTTCTCAGCCCTCGAGGGCCGCATGGTTCAGCTGAAATTCCACCTGGAGAAAGCCAGGTTGTATTCCTTCCAGGTTCGACGCTGAAATAAATGCCCCCGGCAGGGAGGAAGGTGACCCCCGGTTGCTTATTTCCCGCGGTATCGCTTAGGGTGTGGGAGTGTTTCTTTTTCGGACTGGTTGAATAGAATGAGAGCCTCGAGGCGCCAACCACGCATCAAAAGAATATTTGTATGAACAAGAAATACGGGCTCCTGCTGTCGCTTTTGCCGCTCGTCACGGCGGCGGCCTCCGCGGAGAACCTCCCCCCGCCAGTCGATTTCAACCGTGAGATACGCCCTATCCTCTCGGACAAGTGTTTTTCCTGTCATGGCCCCGACAAGAAAAAACGCAAGGGCCGGCTTCGCCTGGACCTGGAGGAGTCTGCCAGGGATCCCAAAAAGAGCGCTATCGTCCCCGGCAAGCTCGAAGAGAGCGAGCTGTACCTGCGGATCACAACCGACGACACAGATGAGAAAATGCCGCCTGAGAAATCAGGCAAATCGCTGACGGCAGAAGAAATAGAGCTGCTTTCGAGATGGATCACCGAGGGAGCGCGCTGGTCGGAGCACTGGGCTTATGTGCCGCCCCGGAAGCACAAATTACCCAACGTAAAGAAAACCGGCTGGCCGACCAGCTGGATCGACCGTTTTACCCTGGATCACATCGAGAAAAGCGGTCAGGAGCCTGCGCCGGATGCCGATCCCGTCACCCTCGTTCGGCGTGTGTATTTTGACCTCACCGGGCTGCCGCCCGAGCCCGGGGCCGTAGATGCCTTCCGGGCCAACCCGACCCCGAAGGCCTACGAGGCTCTCGTTGATCGTCTTCTTGCATCCGAACACTACGGAGAGCGAATGGCCGCGTACTGGCTCGACCTGGTTCGCTTTGCCGACACCGTCGGCTACCACGGAGACCAGGACCACAGCATCTCGCCCTACCGCGACTGGGTGATCGACTCGTTCAACGCTGACCTCCCCTTCGACCAGTTTACCCGCGAGCAGTTGGCTGGAGACCTGCTCCCCAAAGCCACCACCGGTCAGCTCATCGCCACGGGCTACAACCGTCTGCTCCAGACCTCCCACGAAGGCGGGGTCCAGGCAAAGGAATATATCGCCATGTACGCCGCGGACAGGGTGCGTAATGTTTCGCAGGTCTGGATGGGGGCCACCATGGGATGCGCCCAATGCCATGCCCACAAATACGACCCCTACACAGCCAGGGATTTTTACGCCATGGCGGCCTTCTTCGCCGATGTCGACGACACCGCCCACCTCAAGAACGGAACCAACAGCCTGCCCACGCGGCGTGAACCTGAAATCAGTGTCTTGAATCGGAAACAACGCGGGCGGCTGGCCGTACTGGATAAAAACATCGCGGACAGGCAGGCCCTGCAGGCAAAGACCCCGGACCCGGAGCTCACCGTTGAAATCAAAACCCTCAAGGCCGAGCGCGCCTCCCTCCAGAAAACCGCCCGTAAGACCATGATCACCCGGGCCACCAGGCCGCGGGTCACCCGCATCCTGCCGCGAGGCGACTGGCTCGATGACAGCGGCCCCGTGGTCGAGCCCGGGATTCCCGAATTCATGGGAACCATAGCATCCGGCAAACGGCTCACCCGCCTCGACCTGGCCAATTGGCTCACCGATCCCGAAGAGGGAATCGGCAAGCTCAATGCCCGCGTGATTGCCAACCGGGTCTGGTACCTGCTCTTTGGGCGGGGCCTGGCTCCCGACCTCAGCGACTTTGGAGGGCAAGGTATCGCCCCGGCACATCCCGAGCTCCTCGACAACCTGTCCCTGCGCCTGTTGCAGAAGGGCTGGAAGCTCAAAGCCCTGGCCAGGGAAATCGTCCTCAGCCGCACCTACCGCCAGGCCTCCCTGCCAAAAGCCGGCCTGGTCACCTTCCAGGCTGTCCAGCGTCTCCCTGCCGAGTCCATTCGAGACAACGCGCTGGCCATCAGCGGCCTGCTCATCCGGGAAATTGGCGGCCCGAGCATCAAGCCCTACCAACCCGCCGGCTACTACCGCCACCTCAACTTTCCCGCTCGCAAGTACGCCCATCACACCGACAAGCGGCAATGGCGCCGAGGGCTCTATGTCCACTGGCAGCGCCAGTTCCTGCATCCCATGTTGAAGGCCTTCGACGCCCCCCGCCGCGAGGAATGCACCGCCCGGCGCTCCCGTTCCAACACGCCGCTGGCGGCCCTGGTCCTGCTCAATGACCCAACCTTCGTGCAGGCAGCGCAAGCCTTCGCCAGGAGAATCCTGGCCGAGGGCGGCCCCTCAACCGACTCACGTTTGGATTTCGCCTTCCGCCAGGCTGTCTGCCGCAAGCCGGACGACTTTGAGCGTAAAACGCTCAGGCAACTATTCACCGCACCAGAAACCAGGGACGAGAAGGATTGGACAACCGTTGCCCGCGGCATCCTGAACCTCGCCGAAACCAATCTCAGACGCTGACATGTCACCCACACCCATCAATCGACGCGCCTTTCTTGCCGGCTCGGGCTTAAGCCTGGGCAGTGCAGCCTTGAATAATCTCCTGATGGCTGAAGACAGCCCTCCAGGAAAACGCCCGGCCTACCTGTTGCCCAGGGCAAAAGCCAAGCGGGTCATCTTTCTCTGCATGGCAGGAGGACCTTCTCACCTGGAGACCTTCGACTACAAGCCGAAGCTGGACGAAATGAACGGCAAGCCCATGCCGGAGTCCATCACCCGAGGGCAGCCCATCGCTCAATTGCAGGGACAGAAGCTGAAGGTGCAGGGACACCTGACGAAATTCAGGAAACACGGCAAAGGCGGCCAGTACATCAGCGACTTTATGCCCTGGTGCGCGAAGATGGCAGACGACATCGCCATCATTCGCTCACTGGTGACCGAGCAGATCAATCATGACCCGGCCCATACCTTTATCAATACCGGCACCGCCATCAATGGCAGGCCTTCGATGGGGGCCTGGGTGAACTACGGCCTGGGCAGCGAATCGAAAGACCTGCCGGGCTTCGTCGTCATGACCAGCGTGGGCGGACGTAATCCGCAACCCATCGCCTCCCGCCAATGGGGCGCAGGCTTCCTCCCAAGCCGTTTACAGGGGGTCGAGTTCAACTCCGCGGGCGATCCCGTTCATTACGTTCGCAATCCCGCGGGAACCACCCGGGATACCCAGGGCCGGCTGGTCAACGCCATCACGGCCCTCGATCGCCATCGAAACAAGGTCATCAACGATCCCGAGACCGCCACCCGTATCGCGGCCTACGAAATGGCCTTTCGCATGCAGGCATCGGTTCCCGAGCTCATGGATGTCTCAAAGGAACCCAAACACATACTCGAAATGTACGGAGCCAAACCCGGCGACGGCTCCTACGCCTCCAACTGCCTGCTGGCCCGCAGGCTGGCCGAGCGCGGCGTACGGTTCATTCATCTCTACCATCGCGGCTGGGACCACCACGGCGGGCTGGTCAAGTACATGAACACCTGCTGCGGCCTGACCGACAAGCCCACCTGGGCCCTCATCCAGGATCTCAAGCAGCGCGACATGCTGGATGACACATTGGTGGTCTGGGGTGGGGAATTCGGACGCACTCCCATGTTCCAGGGAAAGGGCGGAGCCGGACGCGACCATCATGTAAAAGGGTTCTCGATGTGGATGGCCGGTGGCGGCATCAAGGGAGGGGTTGGTTATGGTGAAACCGACGAGCTGGGCTACCACGCCGAGAAAAACATCGTTCACGTCCGCGACCTGCACGCCACCATGCTCCATCAACTCGGGATCGACCA
>CAJWMA010000127.1 GCA_913042995.1 uncultured bacterium
CCCCAGGATTTCCTCAAGACCATGAGCTGGTACGAAGCCAACGAGGAGCGGCGGCGCTATTTCTTTGAACATGACGGCGACTACAGATACAGCGGAGGCTGGCTCAAAAGGCTGTTTCGAGGCGCCCTCGTTCGCCTGAACATCGCAAGGATGCCGGAAACCGGCGGCGGAGAGCCCCGGGCAGAGCGAAAAGAAGGAAGCAAACGGAAAAAGGACGCCGGAGAAAGACAGGAAAAGGCGGGGCAGGCGCCGCCGCAGGCCGCTCCCCGCCTGGTCACTCCCTGGCAGATCCTGGGCGTGAAGGCAAACGCCAGCCCCGAGGAAATACGCGTCGCCTTCCATAAGCTGGCGGTCCAATACCACCCCGACAAGGTCCACCACATGGGCGAAGATTTCCAGAAGGTGGCCCACGAAAAGTTCCTGGAATTGCAGAAAGCCTACAAACGGCTCTCCAGCCGATCCCCCTGACCCCCACGATACGCAGATATTTCTGGACCTTGCCGCCGCCTGCCGCTAATTATCTCTTTTCATTCGGAACACAATTTTACCTGCCAAGGAGAGTTTCATGCCTGCCCCAATCACAGTCGCCGTCACGGGTGGAGCCGGACAGATCGGCTACAGCCTGCTTTTTTCAATCGCTCAAGGGGCGGTCTTCGGTCCTGACCAGCCCGTGCGCCTGAAGGTTCTCGAGATCCCGCCGGCCATGAAGGTCGTCGAAGGCGTCGCGCTCGAGCTCGAGGACTGCGCCTTCGGTCTCCTCGATGGACTCGAACTCAGCGATGACCCCGACGCCGCCTTCAGCGATGCCAACTGGGCGCTCCTGGTGGGCTCAAAGCCCCGCGGACCGGGAATGGAACGGGGAGACCTGATCAAAGAGAACGGCCCGATCTTCGTCAGCCAGGGCAACGCGCTCCAGAAGGCCGCGGCCGACATCAGGGTGCTGGTTGTAGGCAACCCCTGCAACACCAACTGCCTGATCGCCCGCGGAAACGCTCCTGAAATCCCTGCTGACAGGTGGTTCGCCATGACACGCCTCGACCACAACCGGGCTGTCAACCAGCTCGCGAAGAGATCAGGCTCGGATGTGAACGCCGTCGAGCGGGTCACGATCTGGGGCAACCACAGCGCGACCCAGTATCCCGACTATCACCATGCCCTGATCAACGGAAACCCGGCCGCCTCGGTCATCGACGATGAAACCTGGCTCCAGGAAGAATTCATCAGCCGGGTGCAGAAACGGGGAGCGGAGGTCATCGAAGCTCGCGGAAAATCTTCCGCCGCTTCCGCGGCAAGCGCCATCTGCGATCATGTCAGAACCTTTCACTTCGGAACCCCGGAGAACGACTGGACCTCCGCGGCTGTCGTCTCAGATGGAAGCTACGGCATCACCGAGGGGCTCCTGGCCTCCTTCCCGATCAGGACAAGGCCCGATGGCTGGGAGATCGTGCAGGATCTCGAAATCAATGATTTCTCGCGTGGAAAGATCGACGCCAGCGTCGAAGAGCTTCAGCGGGAACGCGACATCGTAGCCGACCTGCTATGATCAGTTTCATCGGACTCGATTTCCAGCCTGGGCGCGCCAGCGCCGCGGCTCTTGGGCGGGACCTCGGCGTCCCGGCAAGAACCAGCGCCGCCGTGGCCGGCTGCTACGAGGAGGACGGCACGGGAGTGCAATGCGTCCCCCCTGTCGAGTGGCTTCGAGCCGGGGGGTTCGCCCTCCAGGAGCTCTATTGCGAGCTGCCTCTGAAGTCACGCAAGATCTGGGGTCTCGGCCTGAGCGGACCCGCCGGCTGGATCGCCCTCGACCTGGATTTCGAGCCACTCTGCGACTTGCGCCTGCCCCCAGCCGCGGGACTCCTCGATGACCTGCGGGACTGGCTCAGCAGGAATCCCCGGCTGGAGCCCCGGATCTCCCTGGTTCTCTCACCCAAGGATCTCTTCCGCTTCCGGATGAGCGGAGCTATAGCTACCGACGCGACCAGCGTCTGCGCCGCGGGGCTTCTCTCCGCCAGGCGGCGTGACTGGGACCGCGACAAGCTCGAGGCGGCCGAACTGTCAACCCGGTGGTTTCCCCCCGTCTTTCCGAGCTCCGCCCCAACGAGCCGTCTGAACCAGGATGGCATGCGCCAGACGGGATTACCCGGCAGCCCGTGGCTCGTCGCCGGCTCAACCTCCAGCCTGGCATCCATGATCGCCAGTGCCGAGATGGGAGCCCGGAAGCTCTGGTTTCCAGGTGCCGGGGAGCACCCAGTCTACTCAATCGGTAAACGACAGCCGGATGAAACCCCGACTGTTCCGCCGGGCTATTGGCTGAGCGAATCGCCCATCGAAGACCAGCTACTCCTCGTTCGTAAGGATCCCGCGCACGCGGACTGCAAAGCTCGAGACATCGAGACCGAGCTCGAAGGCTCCGGCTACGAGGTGGAGGGTATCGAAACTCTGAAAGCCGAAGCCGAGCTTGGAGCCGCGGCGCTGGCCGCGGTGGGCTCCGGACTGCTGAAATCCTGGGCGCGGTACTACACGCTGCTCCAGAAGCTTCCAAAGGCCTCTCCGGAAAGCCAGGGAGACGCTGAACCCCGGGATGCCGGCCCCGGCAGCTGAACTCAGCCGCCCAGGAAGCTAAGCTCTCCAGCGGGAGAATCCAGCAGGCCGGCGCCGTGAAGCCGGTCAAAGAAGAGCTTCATGGCCTCGAGCTTGTCCTCCCCGAGGTCGTAATCGATGAGGCTGCCCAGGTAGTGGATCCCCGCGGCCTCGTCGAAGCCGGCGGGCAGATCGGCGCCCGCCACGATCTCATCAATACGAAGCAGGCCCGCTTCCTTGGCCCGCGCGAGCCGCTCGATAAGAAAACCCTGGACCGAGGCAGACGCAACGGCCTCCTGCCTGCAGGCCCAGAAGGCATAGACGAAGGGAAGACCCGTCCAGCGCGTCCACTCGGTCCCGAGATCCGTATCCAGCCAGTCAGCGTAGCGCCCGCCGGCCAGGGCAGCATCGCCGATCAGCAAGACGGCATCCAGCCCGGACAGCTCATCCGCCCCGCCAGCGAGATAGTCCCTCATCGAAGCCGGATCACAGGGAACAAACTCAGGCTCTGCGCCCCAGACCTCCCTGAACAGGAGCTGGGTCAGCAGGGCCGAGGTCATCGAGCAGGTATCCAGGCCAACACGCTTCACCGAGGAGAGACTCTCACGGTAGTAGAGGCGTATGCTGCGCACCCCCCCATAGCTCGAGATACCGATCCCGGGAACCACACGGTAATCCGGGCTCGCGATGGAAGCCACCACCGGTATCAGGGCAACATCGAGCTCGGCGGCCTCGAGCATCTCGGCAAGCCGACTGGGAACATGGTAGCCCATGCTCATTCCATCCTTCGCTTCACCCAACCCCCAGAGAAGGGGAAGCGCGTTCAGGTAATCGATGCCGCCGAGCCTGAGAAGACCATCTCCTGAGGCGGCCGTTGAACCCTGGATGCCGTGAGATTCCTGCATAGCCGTATACGAGAACTGAGAACTGGTTGATTGAAATAGAAGGCGCTGATTATAGATACCTGTAGCGACAGTTGACAAGTAAGACAAGGCGTACGAGCATGGGCCATGTCATGGAAAAGACTCGAAAATAATGCTCAGCCGCAAGAACAGACGCCGGCTGAGAAACTACCTGGTCGGTCTCATCGGACCCCGCCTGGCCCGAATCTGGGGCTGGAGCCTGAGAAAACGCATCCTGTCAAAGGATGTCGAGGAGAAAGACGGATGGGTGTACCCTCCGGGCCTGATTGTCCTCGTTTGGCATCAGCGTCTCTTCACGCTGGCGACCAGTTTTCCCGACGCGGGCTTCAAGACCCTTGTCAGCCCCCATGCCGATGGAGAGATGCTGGCCAGGATCGTCGAAGGACTCGGACACGATGCCATTCGCGGCTCCACCACCAGGAGATCTGTCGCCGCCATCAGGGAATTGATCCGGGCTAAAAAAAAACGCGTGCGGATCGGCATAACCCCTGATGGGCCACGAGGTCCTCCACGCAGAATTCAGCAGGGAGCCATCTACCTCGCCTCAAAAACCGGCCTGCCGATCCTGGTCACTGGAATCGGGCTGGCCAATAGCTGGACCTTCAATTCATGGGACAGGTTCAAAATGCCTAAGCCTTTCAGTCGTATACTCTTGCACCTGGGCAAACTGGTCGAAATCCCGCCCGATCTCAATCGGGAAGAAATAGAGGACTGGCGCCAGAAGATCGAAATAGCCATGCGCGAGCTCTCCGACGATACCGATGAGCGCTTCGAGGAGCTCTACGAGGCCTCCTCGAAGCTCCGTGGAATGCGCCAGAGGTGAAAAATCACGCTCCCGGGATCGCCCAGCCCCATTATTTGCCTCGATCAGCGCCTTCCCGGCTTGCACCGGGAAGCGTGAAGAAATAGAATTTACCTGCCTGGTACGCCGCACGTTTCGAGGGTCTCAGGACCCTATGAATGGATAATCCTCGAGCAGGAACCTTCTGTCTTTTGCTCGCCGTTGGGCTGGGCATCTGGAGCGTATTCAACAGCCTCGACCAGGGGAACCGGAGGCTGGTTCTTCATGATCCCTCCAGCGGCGTTCAATCGCCCGTGAAACCCCCCGCGCCGCCGTCCGTCATCGAGACCCTCGATCCGGATCATCTTGTTGAGGCGAAGGTTGTCGATCCATTGGGAAAACCGATCGATGAGGCTCTCGTACGCTGCGGCAATATCGAGACGCGATCCGATCGCCTCGGAATATTCAAGCTTCCCAGCGGAAGCGAACAGATAGCGATCTCGCACCAGGAATACTTCCCCACCACCATCAGCTCTCTCGCCAATCCAGCGAAGAACCCGCCGGCAGGTGAAGAGGACTCCCGAGCCCTGGAAGAAATCGTACTCGTTCCAGGCTGCAGGCTCAGTGGAACGGTATACGATTCGCTCTCCTCCCCCCTCCCCGGCACCAGGGTTCACTTTGAAACGACTCCCGGCGTTTATCTCGAGCCCGGAATTTCTGGAGCTGATGGAACGTGGAAAAGCCCGCTTCTACAGCCCGGGCTGGTAAAAATATTTTACGGTCATGCAGGCCATGTCCCCCGCTCCCGCTCCGTCAACCTGGCCGAGGACGACCGCAGCAGAAACATCGAGATTGTTCTCCGCCCTGGAAAGCCTGTGCGAATCCGAACCCTTGATGAAAAAGGAGCCTACCTTCCGGAAGCCAGCGTGTGGGTTGACCGGCCTGTCCTTACCGGCAAAGGGCATTCGGTCTCAAGCTACCTCGGCCGGACAGACGACCTCGGGCTCCTCCAATGCGCCCTCTCGACACCAGGGCCGACAAAGATAAGGATTCGCCGGACGGGATACCGGGAAAAAATACTCGGGGTCGTTGCCGAAAAAACTGGGGTCGTCAACCTCGAGGTCACCCTGGAGAGAGGCCTGGTGCTCACGGCCCATGCCATCAACAGAAAGAGCGGACTTCCCATCGGCCTCGAGTCGGTTGAGGTCGAGCTCCAGGACGATGGAGACTTCCGACCGGCAAGCAATGTAGCCATCGAATATCACTCTCTCGGTGAAGGAGAGATCCGCATCGGCCTGCCCCCGGTCCCTGGAAAATACAGGCTCCGGGTCAGCGGAGAAAATGACTGCTATGGAGTCTCAAATATCATCTCCTTTGACGGCAAAAAGTCGCCGGCCGCATCTCTCGTTCGCCTCAGCCCGGCGCGCTCGCGCTTCCAGGGAGTGGTCACTTTTGAGCAGAGGGCTGTGCCGCGGGCCCTGGTGGAACTGCTGAGCTCGGTAGGAACCTGGTCCGGACATACCACCCTCTATGGTGTCCGCGTGGCCCGGCCTACACGCGCGGTAATGAGCACCCACACCGACTCCGCGGGAGCCTTCCGTTTCAGGCAATTCGAGCCGGGAACCTATCGCATCAGGGTGAGCCACCCCCATCACGCGACCTACCAGGGCGAAACGATCGAGCTGCCCCTGGCTGACCCAGCCAGACGACATCCTCTGCGCCTTGCCGCGGGAGCGGTCATCGAGGGCCGGGTCCTATCGCCGCAGGCAAAGGCCATCGCAGGCGTCCCCGTGGTGCTCAGCTCATCGAGGTGCTCCCCGAGAAGTACCTTCACCGACCCCCAGGGCAGGTACTCCTTCAGCGGGCTTCCTGCGGCCTCCGACATCCGGATCGAGGTGGGAAGCGGCGAACAGATGGAAGCTGGAATCGATATCGAATGGACCGGAAGAAGCGGCCGGGGCGCGGCAGCGGCTGAGAACCTGACCCTCGGTGCGGGGCAACGGCTGGCCTTTGACCTCCTGGCCCGGGGCCGGGAAGAAAACGGCGGGCTCCACGGCTCCGTAACCCTTGATGGCAACCCCCTCCATACGGAGCTTGCTCTCCTCAGCCTGCCGGAAATGGGAAAATCCCCGGTATTCTCCAGTGATGCGAACGGCGCCTTCAACCTGTCCCCCTTGCCGCCGGGGAAGTACAGGCTCAGCGGACGAGGATTTCAATTTGAACGAGAGCTCTCGATCCCACCCGGAGCGGACGTGGAATTCAACGTCTCCTTGAAATCTCTGGTGTATGACCTCGAGATCGCCTCGAACGCGACCGGCGCGCCGCTCAACATTCCCTGCAGGGTCACGGCAGAGATGACCGGCGCCACGGCCAGCCAGATGGCGCAGGCTTCCTGGACAAAACAGGCGGTCATCGCGGCCTCCGGCCAGCTCGTCCTGAAAGGATTGCTTCCCGTAAACTACCGCCTGCGGCTGGAGGCGGAAAACCATGTTCCCGCCACAGTAAGAATCCATCCCGGCAAGGGCCGCAGTGGAAGGGCGACCCTGAGACGCGGGAAAAAAACCCGGCTGAACCTGAAAAAGCCCACCGGCGAGGCCTTCAGGGGAGAGGTGGCTGTCGTCATCGCCGACCAGGCGGGCCTCACCGTCCATGACCGAAAACACCGGGTCGATGGCGAGCTCGAACTCCCGGTGCTCCCACCCGGAAGCTACCAGGTGGTGGTTCGAACCAGGAAGAAGCCCTACAAGTTCTCGCTCACGATCGCGGCGAACTGAGCAACGGAACTATTTCTTCACCTGGGTACAGACCACCCGGAAGCCCTCGGTATTCCGCTTGCGGCCCGGCGCTCTCTCGTAGCGGCTCGCTGATCTGCAGCCCGCGGCGAAATAATACCAGCCGCCGCCCCGGGAAACCTTCCGGCTCCCCTGCTCGGGCCCGCCGGGGTCGGCCTCGGGAGATTTCTTGTAGTAGACAGGGCTGAACCAGTCTGAACACCACTCCCATACATTGCCATGCATATCGTAAAGTCCCCAGGCGTTGGGCTCGTAGGAGCCCACCACAGCGGTACGCTTGAGATAAGGCCCCGCGATGGTCGCAGGGTCGACACCCTTGATCACATCCTCCCGCTTGAGATAGGGAGTGTTGCCATCGAAGTTGGCCTGCCTGGAATTCAACTGCTCGCCGTAATGAAAGGGCGTGGTCGTTCCGGCCCTGCAGGCGTACTCCCATTGCGCCTCTGTAGGCAGGCTGTAGACGCGGCCTGCCTGCTTCTCAGCCGCGAGCTCCGAGAGCTTCCTGCAGAACTCCACAGCCTCCTCCCAGCTGACGCTATCCACAGGCAGCCGGGCGGCATCAAGTTCCTTGACCTTTTCCTTGCCTCCCCCCGCCGGGGAAAAGTGGCTCGGGTTGGAGCCCATGACCTTCTGATACTCTCCCTGGGTGACCTCGCAGGCCCCGATATAGTAGGCTTGAGAGATCCGCACCTTGTGCTGATGCTCGTGAGCCCAGCGCCCGAATTCATTTTTTGATCCCATCAGGAACTCGCCTCCCTTGATGAGTACCAGCTTCATCCCTACCGCATTTGTCAAGCCAGCGGGAGCCCCTCCTTCCGCGGCCTTCCCTCCCTCCTGGGAAAAGACCTGGAGCAGGAAAGAACAGCTCAGCAAAGCGGCGGCGGCCGTGATCAGGAGTTGTCGGCGGGAAATCAATATTTCGAGTTTTGGCATCGGCTACCGGTCCTGGGATGGTTCAAATCAAGCAACTCAAACCATGTTAAGAGTTCTTCGTCCAGGTAACAAGCTCCTGCAGCTCCACTGGCGACCGCGGCCAGGCCCTCGACCATCTCCGGGGGGAAGCCAGGTAACAAATTATCCACCGCCGGGAAGTTTGGTGGGCGGTTTTTCCGCAGAAGGATTTACTATATCCCGTCGCCCATGAATAAACAGGTGTACCTCGACTATCATGCGACCACGCCGGTCGACCCCCGCGTCCTCGATGCGATGCTTCCCTATCTGAAGGACTCCTTCGGGAACGCCTCCAGCAAGACACATCCCTACGGCTGGGCCGCCCGGGAGGCCGTCGAAAAGGCCCGGTCGCAGGTCGGCTCACTGCTCAACGCGAGTCCGGGTGAGATCTACTTCACCGGCGGAGCGACAGAATCGAACAACATCTCGCTGCTGGGCGCGGCGCTGCACGCGCCCGCTGAACGCAACCACATCATCACCCAGAGCACCGAGCATCACGCCGTGCTCGACCCCCTCAGGAAACTTGAAAAGGACGGCTGGCGGCTTACGGTACTTCATCCGGATTCAGAGGGTTTCATCAGCGCCGAGGCTCTTGGCAGCGCCCTCGATGAACACACCTTCCTCGTCAGCATCATGGCTGCCAATAACGAGATCGGCACTGTGCAGCCGCTGGATGAGCTGGGCAGGGTAGCCGCTGAGGCGGGCGCCCTGCTGCACTGCGATGCCGCCCAGGCGGCGGGCAAGATCCGGCTCGATGTCGAGAGCTCCGCGATCAGCATGCTCTCTCTCTCTGGACACAAATTCTGCGCTCCGAAGGGAGTCGGGGCCCTCTACAGGAGAAAAAGAGGAAACCGTGTGAGGCTGGCCCCCCTGGCACTTGGAGGCGGACAGGAAGAAGGGCTCCGGCCCGGAACCCTCAATGTTCCCGGGATCGTGGGCCTTGGCGAGGCCTGCAGGATCGCCGCGGAAGAGCTTGAGGAAGAGGCGCAGAGGGTCGGCCGCCTGCGCGATCTCCTCTTAGATGGGATCCGCAGAGGAATCCCCGACGTAACGGTTAACGGCCCGGCTGACACCGATAAGAAGCTGCCCGGGAACCTCAGCCTCAGCTTCAAGGGAGTCGACGGCAGCGCCCTCATCGTCAGCCTTGGCGACCTGGCGGCCTCCGCCGGCTCCGCCTGCACAGCCGGCAACGCCGAGCCATCCTACGTGCTCAAGGCGATCGGCACGCCGATGGAACTCGCCGTCTCTACGCTTCGCCTGGGCCTCGGACGGTTCACCACCGAGGAAGAGGTCACCTACGCCATCGACAGGATCATCGAGACCGTGGGCAAATTACGCAGGGTCCGGTAATGCCCCTTGCCTGAAACCCAGGGTCGACTTGCCCTGACCCCGCGGCGGTCTTATACTGGGAAGACAGTTGAAGAAATGCCCCCGTCTTTCGAAGACGCTTAAAAGAGGCGAAAATATGGATATCACGCTGACCGAAGTTGCGACAACCCAGCTCAAAACCCTCCTGACCAAGGAGGTCGAGGCCAACAACCTCAGCGAAGAAGCCGGCTTGAGGCTCATGGTCGTTGGCGGCGGCTGCTCCGGATTCACCTACAAGATGGGCTTTGACGAGAACATCTCCGAGCAGGACAAGGTCATGGACATAGATGGGATCAAGCTCGTCATCGATGAGAAAAGCGGCCTCTACCTCGATGCGGTCGAGGTTGACTTCCAGGACAACCTCATGGGCAAGGGCTTTGTCTTCAACAACCCCAACGCCAGCGGAACCTGCGGCTGTGGAAGCTCCTTCTCGATCTGAGGCCTCCCCCGCCGCCACCGCGTACTTTCCCGGGGATCAGCCATGAATTCCCGAAGGTTCGCCGTTCTCCTTCCCATCCTGGCGCATGACGATGGCCCGCGGATCCTGCTGATGAAGCGCCCTGAGCGCGAGACGGATCCCTACTCGGGCCAGGTTTGCCTGCCGGGTGGAGCTCTTGAGGTCGATGATGCAAGTCTTCTCGACTGCGCGCTCCGAGAAGCTGACGAGGAGCTTGGGATCCCGGCCCATTCCGTAGAGATCATTTCAGAGCTGCAGTGGCAGGAAACCGGTTTCAAACACGAGGTAAAGCCCTTTGTCGGGTGGATTCACAATCCGCCCGAGATTCGACCTAATCCCGCCGAGGTCGAACACGTCCTCTACCTGCCTGTCAGCATGATCGCGCCAGGACTCTTCCAGGAGAGAGGAACCTGGACCGATGCTGGCGGAGAAAAAAGAGAGCTCCTGACCTTCAGGCTCGACGGATACGAGGTCTGGGGGCTGACCGCAAGGATTCTTGAAAATGGACTGAACAGCGGCCCGGAGGCCGGGAGCATTCGCAGGCAGATCGACACTTTCTCGAAAAGCTGATATTTATAGCCCTTCCATCTCACTCACCCGGTGGTACTCTCGGATTAGAAGGACTCTTGATCGGGTGCCAGAAGCGTACGCCATTTATGGGGCTGGTAGGGTTCTTCAACGCAAAAAGCGTAGCTGCGCTTCCTTCGGGCAACCATGTGGGATTTTTTATAGATAGGAGTCAG
>CAJWMA010000128.1 GCA_913042995.1 uncultured bacterium
TGCGGGCGATTCACCACCTGCGGGCGATTCACCGCCGGCGGGCGATTCACCGCCTTCGGAGGCTTCACCACCTTCGGAAGCTTCACCACCTTCGGAGGCTTCACCACCTTCGGAGGCTTCGCCGCCTTCGGACGCTTCACTCTCAAGGCCCTCTTCGCCAGCAGACTCTTCGCTCAGTTCTTCAGCTTCGTCTCCGAACCCCAGCTCATCGGCAAGCTCAAGTGCCTCTCGCAACGGGGGATTGACGATTTCAGATTGGCCTGAAATAGCTTCCGCTCCCTGGCCGGTGGCCAGCTGGGCCTCGGTGAAGGCTTCAGTCGCTTCAGCAGCGAGCTCATCTGACGCGGAGCTTTCCTCGCCAGCCTCGGCTTCTTCGCGCAGTTCCGTCAATTCACTAACGGCCTCCTGCTGCTCGGCAGCGGCCCCCTTGAGGCCTTCTGCTATAGCAAGATCACGGGCAATCGCCTCTTCTCTCGCGCTGAGACTCTCAGAGGCCCTCTGCAATCCACTTGCAAGATCGGTTTCCGCAGCAGCAACACCTTCCGGGCTGTCTTCTCCACCCTGCTCAACATCTTCACCGACCTCTTCAGCATCTCGTAACGCTGTGGTCGCCCCGGGCTCGACCGCGGCTGCCTCTTCAGCAAGAGAGCCAGCATCTTCAGCGCCTTCCTCTACCTCCTCTACAGCTTTTTTAGCGAGCTCATCGATGGCCCGTTGCAGGTCTCCGAGAGCCTGCTCAAGTGAATTCTTGACCGATTCCTGCGCGCGATCGGCTCCGCCTTCATCCTTAGCCTCCAAGGCCTTCTCAGCGGTAGCGGATTGCTGGCTGGCCCGGGCCAGGCTCACGCTGGCTTCAGGAGCGGCTTCTGAAACAAGATCGCCAGCCTGCCCTGAGGCCTCGCCAACCTTCTCCTGCGCGCCGGCATTCTTCTCTCCGCCCTTCTCGCCAAGCGCCTCCGACAAGGCGGCCCGGGTCGTTTTCGAAGCTTCCTGCAACGCTTCACGCGCGGCGGTACTGGCCTGCTCGGCGGAGGACACATCTCCATCGAGGGTCGCCCTGGCAGCCTTGGCTGCCGAATCAGCAGCCTCGTTCAGCGTCTTCTCAATAGAATCAACGTCCTCTCCCTTCCCGGCCTCCCCGCTTTCGAGCCCCTGCGCGAGACCTTCGGCCTCATCAGCGACCTCCTGCTGGGTGGCCGTGGCATCGAGAGCCGTATCAGCACGGCCGCTGGCCAGTTCTTCAGACTGGGAGTCAGCTTTCCCCTGATCCGCAAGAGCCTCCTGGATACCCGCGGAGAGCTCACGGAGGGCGGCAGCCTTGGGACGACCCGCGGCCCGGTCCTGGTCGGCAAGGGCCTGCTTGACGAGCCCCTGGGCACGTTTCAGACTGTCGAGCTCATCGCCGATCGCCTCAGGGCGTTCCGCCAGGCTCTCGTCTACCGCTTCACGAGCATCGGAAACCTCTTCCAATTGCTCAAGACTCTCGGCAGCCAGTTCTTCAGCCGTCTCACCGATCTGTTTTCTCAACTCCGCGGCAGCCTCGGCCAGTTCCCTTGCGGCCTCGTCAGCGCTTCCATAAGCGGCGGCGGCCTTCTTCTTGGACTCCTCACCCTTGGCCTCGCTTGACGCAGTGAGATTCTTCTGGATGGATTTGAACTGGGGAACAAGCCCCTCGAGTTTCTTGGAGACCTCGGGAGCCAGGACAGCCAGGCCTTCGGCGGTCTTCACGGTAAAGGCCTCAATGTCGCCCTGCTCATCGATAAGCTCCTTCGCAAGCGAAGCCTTCAAGCCCTCGCCCTCCTTGGCCAGCTTGCTCTGCTTCGCAATAATTCGTTCTGAAGCGGCGGCCCTCTCAAGACCTTCAGCAGCCCGTGAAAGCTCGGCGATTTCTACGGCAAACTGCTCTCTCTTGGCATCAGCGAGAGCTGCCTCCACCTCGGCGCTGGCTCGCTCTAACGCGAGGCTCGCGTCATCAAGTTTTTCCTCGGTAACCTCGGGCAATTCAGCAGCGGCGGACTTTGCCGCTTCAGCGAGCGCCCGAACGGAGTCCCTCACCGCGCTATCGGCTTCCCGCAATCTTGAATCGACCACGGGCGGAAGATCCTTGCCCTCTCCGATGCCCTCAAGTCCCTTCGCCGTCTTCTCTCCAAGAGAACTGGCGGCCGGCAGATCCCGCGCCGCTGTCTTCTTAACGGCGGCCTGCTGCTTACGGGTGTCCTGGAGTTTCTTCTTCACCTCCTCGAGATCCCTGACCCTGGCGGCAAGCTGCGAAGCGCTTCGCTTATCATCCTGCTGAGCGATCGCCGCGACGAGGCGCGCCTCCAGGTTACCGAGATTTACAAGTACATCTTCCTGCTTCTGCTTGGCATCTTCCTTGAGCCCATCAAAGAGATTTCCTGTCGCGTCGTAAGCCGAAGCCCTGGCGGCGGCCAGCAGGGTGCTGGAATCGGCGAGATCATCAACAACCGGCACCAACTCACCAAGATCACGTCGAATTTCAGTCTGGTCCTCTACGAGTTCACGGACAGCTTCATCCTCTTCAAGGTTCGACTTATCCGTGCTGTCCTTAACCTCGTTCTGCTTCTTGATCAATTCACGCAGGAGCTTCAAGGCCGCCTCGAGATCGCTGCCAAGCAGTCCCTGGGTCTCCTCGATCTTCCGCAGCAACAGCTTGAGTCCCTTGATGACAAGAGTCTGTGAGCGAACAGCGCCCGGATAATCAAAAGCATCGAGCCGCTTGCCCGCGTCGTCAAAGTCTCCATCGGTTCCCGCGGCCTTGAGAATACGCAATCCATCGGCCGCCCCGGCACCGAGTTCCCCGCCCCATTTGCTCACGAGGATAAGACTCTCTTTCAGCCTGAGATAGAGCTCTTTCGTATCCCTCTGATCCTGGATCGTGGTCAGGGCCAGCGCTTCCTGCCGGGCCGCGACATTCCCTGCAATCTCGCCCGTGACGCCGCGCACCTTGACCTGGTGCGAGATCAGTCGTCTGATTTCGGCTGCGAGTTCTGCCGCCTTCAAACGCAACATCAGATTCTGGCGCTCAACATACAGACGCTTGATGATCTTCCGTATCATCACACGGGCCTTCTCGACATCGGCACGGCGCGCATCGACCTCTTTACCAAGAGCGCCTCGAAGCAGCACCACAACTTCCTTCATCTCTGTTTTGACCAGCTTGGTGATGTTGTCTCGCATCTCCTTGATGTCTTTGTAAAACGGCTCTTCAGAAAGACCGTTCTCTTCAAGCTGCTGCATCTGGATGTCAAGAATTCGAAGAACGAGATCTCTGGCCAGAACGTTGGCCCGCTCCTGGGCTTCCTGCTTCTTACGAAGCTCCAGAAGATCATCCTTCGGTTCCTCTTGCGCCTCGGCGGGCGAAAAGAGTCCGGCAACCAGGAGGAAAGTGAAAGTAAGAAGACTCAATCGGTCAAAAATCGGTCTCATTTCGATTCTCCTTGAATCCCAAGTTCTTTTTCTATGATCGCATCAATCTGGCGAACCGATCGTTCGTCAAGCTCGTTGATCGACTTCAAAAAACCCGGTAGATCTGTAACTTGCATGCTCAAAGCTTCACTTTTCGAGGACTCTCCCTGCAGGTCTCCCCGATCATCGGTAACCTCTACGAAAAGCCTGACAACATCTCCCTTTTCAAGCTCATACGGCGTCAGATCGCAAACAAGCCTGTCCTTGAAACTTGTAGAGGCTTTCTGCTCTTCGCTAAGAGTAATCACAACAGGGTCTTCCTGTTCCGCTTCCTCTTTCTGCCGCGAGACCTCAACCAGGATTTTTGCCTTACTGAATCCGTAATCATCGACAACTTTGATGTCGATCATAGGCTTTGCCGTGGGAAGAACATAGCGCGAAACCATGGAAGCCCGCACCCTGGGCGGTTTATCGGACTCGATCTGGACAATACCTTCGATCGTAGGTTCAGGATGCAGCCCATCGGTATCCTCGACGTAAATCCTGTAATTTAAACGTTTCTGGACCACCGCAAGAGGGGTGTCGGTAACAGTCAGGTCCCAGATTTTCCCGTCCTCTTCGGAACGGCGGACAAATGCGTAAGTTTTGTCCCGAATCTCCATTTTAGCTTCCTTGAGATCTTTGTCACTGCGAAGTGCGACATCTACCCGGGACCCTTCCTTGACCTCTATCTGCAGATTACCTGTCTCACAGTTCCTCCCCTTCCCGCCAAGCAACGTGCAATTATTGAACGTATCAGCGTCGGCGTTTCTCGTGCGAGCGTAGTCGGGGTCCGTCGCGGCGAGTTCGACATCGACCTTGGGCAAGGCGATGAGTTCTATTTCAAACCAGTGGGTAACTCCGTCTCCCGCCCGGACCCGGAAGTCGAGGCCATCCGTAAGGCGGGTAAGCTCACCCAGGTAGACTCCGTCTTTCTTGCCGTCTTTGTCTTCGTCATTCAGCGTCAGATCAGGCTCGAGAGCTCCATCGAATTCAACCGTGATCTTCTCAGGGAGTTCTCCTTGTTTCTGCTTACATTCAATCCGGAACTGGAGAGGCTTTCCGAAAGGCCCCCTGGGATTGTCGCCAGAATCAACGATCTTTCCGGTACGAACGTTAATATCGTCCATTCGCTCCGGCCCTCCGATGGCGATCTTCTCGATCGTGGTATTGGTAGGATACAGTTCGGCACCAAGCAGCAAGCGATCGAGGAAGGCAGAGGTATAACCCGGGTAGGTGACCGCGAGAAAACCGACCAGGAGGCCGCTGACAAGGAAGGCCGCAACCCGCTTGCCCAGATCGTCGGCGGAATACCCCTCAAAGACGTCAAGGCCTTTGCTCATCTCTGCAACATTGTCCTTCACCGCATCCTGCAGTTCCGCGGAGCCCCAGTCCTCAGCCCCCGGCTCCTCGAACTGGAGAGCGGCGATGAGGTCGCTGTCGATCCCTTTCGTCTTCTCTACCAGCAATGCCGTCTGGAAAAGACTTTCTCTACTCTGGAGCAATGGAGCCGCATACCGCCGGAAAGAATAGACCAGCGCATAGGCCGAGATCAGCATCAGGATCACGCGCTGCGCGCCATTCATAGCGAGCGCCCAATCGAGCAGGAAACAGCCGAATACGACCCAGATGGCCGCGGCGAGGAAGCCGGAATAGGCCGTCGTCAGCCGGACAGAACTTCTTCTTTTACGAAGAGAATCGAGATTTGAACGTAAGGTTTTTAGCTTTGAGCTCATTGCAGGTTCACCAGCTTTCTGAACAACCATTCTCCAAGCATCAGGATCACGATGAGGATAAAGACAGGCCAGGTATTCCAAAGAGGCAGCACCTTGAGAGTGACCTCTTTTCGCGGTACCGGCTTGATCTCATCGACAAGCTTGGAAACCGTGTGAAACTCGTAATTTCGACCGCCCGTTGAGGAGGCCAGCCTCCCCTCGAGAACCCTGTTTCTTTTGCCGCTACGGCGTTCAGCCGACATGCTGGCCACCTGGAATTGAACCTTGCTGACCTCGCCCGTAACCGGGTCTTTTACATTCAGGGTGTGTTCCCCGCCGCCAATAACCTGCAGCTCTGTTTCAAAGACACCCTCACGCAAGCTGGTAACCAGCATCCTGGTAGAACCCTCGGTGCCTCCCTGGGGCGTAATATGGTGCGCTACGAGCCCACCCTCCGGAAGATCCTTTTCCCCAAGAGGCTCGAAATCCTTATTGTAGGCCTCGATGGACAGGATCACCCTGTCCTCCTCCTTATAACGCTGACGATCGGTTCGAACGACAAATCGCTTCTGGCTGCCAAGCGCGTGGCTCAGGCCGAGACGATGGATCATCTGACCCCAGAACTGCCTGTAATAGAGCTCACCGTACTTGCGGCGCATCCGCCAGGTCTCGTTGAAGGCCAGGTAGATCACCTCGCCCTTGCCATAGCGCCTGATAGAGATCAGGGGCTGGCGGGTCTGGCCATCTGAAGCGCAAACATCCGTCGGATGACTCAGCAGGACCGTGGCAAAGGGGTGAGGCCTCAGTGCCGGCTGGTACCAGGGAACAGCTCCAAGATTATTCCATGCCTTGAGACTCTCCTGCGGACTCTCGCCAAGCTGCATGAAGGGCACTGAAGCGGCATCCTGGGTCAGCTTGGGCCTGAACTCGCGCTTGTCGACAGGTCTCGAATTGGGATCAGCAATAATTGGAAGCATGTCGGCTAGCGGAGTCGCCAGCAGTTGCGATGGCCCGAAGCGAGGGCCGCTGATAACAACCAGCCCTCCGCCGAACTTGCCGACAAACTCCTTGGTCATTTCACAGAACCGGCTGCTCAGGGTCGAGGCCGGCATGTCACCCAGGAAGATAACATCATTCTGGAAGAACTCGCTCCTCGCCGGGGTCATGGTCTGGAGGAAGAGGCTGTTGGTATGCCGCACCTTGGGATCGGCGGAACGCAGGAAGGTCCTGAACCCCCTCTCGCCGACCAGCTTGTCACGATAAAAGACCTCCTTGATGAAGCGCCATTCCCAGCTCGGTTCATACTCGACATACATCAAGCGCAGGAAATCATCCTGGATCGTTACCTCGCGCTCTCCACTGTTGTTCTGATCAATCACCTCGTCGTCCTGCTTTTCAACCTCGGCAGAGACTGTAAAGCGTCCAGCGACCGCGGGCGTATAGGTCACATCGAGCGTTGTCACATCGCCCTTGAGCTTGACCTCCTTCTCCTGGATCAACTGCTGAGCGCCCGCTCCGGGACTCCCATCACCACTGACGGGCTTCGCCACGATGCGAACCTTGACAGTCTTGCCTTCGAGCCCGCTCTGGCGCAGGTTGACGGCTATATTCGACCGTTCAGCTTTCTTCATGACCAGTGGAGCCTGGAGATTCAAGGCTAGATCCACCACAGCCTCGGGACCAAAACCAACTGTGTACACCGGGACTCCAAGACGGGAAGCGGCGGCCTCGGGTGATGGCCCCGAATTCTGGCCAAAATCGCTGAACAGAACGACCCCGGCCAGGTTGCCCTTGCCGTGCCGCCGCGCCAGGTCATCGAGGGCGGACCCGATGGCGGTCACCTGCCCGCTGTGAGCAAGCTGGCCGGCCACCTCTGCGACCTCGATCTGATCCTCTGCATCCCGGGTGATTTCTATCGTTTCAACACCATCGGGACGATCAAATTTAAATATGCGAAGGCGATACTTGTCGCCGAGCTTCTGCAGCAGATTATCCGCCGGGTTCTGCAGCAACCGCTGCAGCCACTCTGTTCTCGACGGCTCACCTTTATCGACAGTTCCGGGTACAACTGGGGCCGCATTCACGAAAAGGGCTTTTTCTTTATCCGAGAGCTTATCCTCGATCCCCATCGAGTCACTTCCATCAAAAACCATCCAGAGTGACGGTTTGGGCTTACGGACAAGCTCGAGCTTAAGGACCGGCTCAGCCAGCACCAGGAGAACGGAACAAAGCAGAAGAGCCCTGGTTACCGTCAGACAGATCCTTGCCAAAGGACGCTTTGAACTCTGCCAGCGGAAATAAAAGACCACTGAGAGTACCACCAGGGCGAGGCAACCAAACAGCAGCCAGACGCCATCAGCCCAGGGGGCCGTAAAGTCCAGGTTGTGAGACTCTACCTCACTGACCTGATCGAAACCGAGCATTCTGCCAAGGAATTCAGTCGTATTCATGCTACACCCTCCCCTCCTGCCGCAGCCTCATCTTCTGAAGAGCCCAGTAGCCCGGCGATAGCCCCCCAGGACAAAATCAAAATCTCTACAAGCAGGAGCGCAAGAACCAGCCCCATCAGGTACTTCCAGGAATACTGTCCTCCCACCGATTTCAGCCCGCTACTGACACTCTGCCCGGCGGAAATCCAGCTGAGGGCATCCTTCTTGCCCTCTTCCAGCCCTCTCTTTACGTCCGACTCCGTTGTACTCGCGAGCTCGGACTCTTCAACTGGACCATTGACAGCCAGGGGACGACTCCACCTCACAACCTTCTTTTTGTTTGCAGAGCCGCCGGAATTCGCACCGTACGAAGCAACGACATAATGTCCGCGGCTGTGGACCCTCCTGACCACAATTTCATCACCGCCCAGCCCCCGGGCTTCCGGCGTGAGCGTCTCGAGCAGAGCGGGCTTTCCCGCCTGACCAACCTGGGGACGGCTCAAGCTGAATTCATTCCGCCGCTCCTCGGCCCTGACCCCGAGACGAACCGTCTCAGAACCCCGGAAATTGACCTTCTGAAGCGTACCCCGCAGAAGGCCCCGAAGAATCCGGTCAAGAACAAAGACCGCGTCCTCGATCATCAGCGTATTCCAATCGGAGGAAATGCTGCTGGTAAAGAGAACCGCCTGGCCCGCCCCGATCCTTCTCTCCAGGAGCATAGGAACGTTATTGGTAAACTTCGCAAGGATCTTCGGCTCGAGTTGCCCCTCGCCAGTCTTCAGGTCCCTGATCCATTTCAACCAGGTCTGCCCCTTCTTTTCCGCCGGCGGCTGGGCTGAAGTGTTTCCCGCGGCTGCGGCCGCCTCCGCGGCCCTCTCCGCCGCCGCGACCTTTTCCCGCTCCACTTTGAGGTAGTTCTTCATCGCATCGCCTTCAAGATCCGCCACGACGGCCTTGAAAAACAATGGAATGCTGTAGATGTCTTCAAGGTTCTGGTTGGACTCCTCCTGGGGCAGGAAGCTGTCAGTGGCAAGGCTGTCAAAACTGATAAAGAACGGGTTCAGCTCCTTCACGCCATCTCCGGGCAATTTCCCAACGGCGACCGGCTGCAACGGGCTGGGAAGGATCCCCCTTCCTCCATTCCAACCTTCTTCGTTCCATGCAACCGGATCGAAGCTTCCGCCGGCAGCGATAAACAGCTGTCCACCCTGCTCAACATACTCCCTGAGAACGTCCACGGCCGGCCCGGGATTTTCAACGCCAGCCATCACCACCAGGCGGGCATATTCGAGAAGCTCGGTATCAACCTGGTCAATCTTGACATGTTGTATACGAATGAGCTGCCGCTCTTCGCTGTTGATGGCCTGGGAAGGAGTCAACAGCCGCCGCACATGATAGGTGTCTCCAAGCCTGTTACGGGCAGGATCTTCATCCGATCCGTACTGGTCGATAAAGACAACCGGGATTCCGCTGAGCACGGGAACCGAGAGATAGCGCATATCATCCTGGTTAAACTTGTCATGAGATGAGATCTCCGCTTTCACCCGCGAGAAGCCCGACTGCACAGCGTTTGAATCCGGTTCATACTTGTAGGTAAAGAGAACCTCTCGAGTCTGCTTGTCACGAAGGACAACGCTCTTGGTGGCAACGACATCCCCATCGACGTCGAGGCTTACCTGCACCTCATCCTGGGCCGCCTCACCCTGGTACCTGAGCCTGACAATAAAAACCGTCGTAGCATCGGCATCGGCTACCTCGTCCTGTACGCGCAGATCTTCAATCCAGATATTATCCTTTTCACCGGAACTGACCTGCACAACGTTCAGCTTTTCGATAGATGCCAGGAGACCTGATGTCGCGACGCCCTTTGGCCAGCAATTACTCTGCTGATCGCCAAAAAACACGATATGTTTCGAGGGCAGATCAGGGGCCCGTTTCGAAGCTTCCTCGGCCAGTTCTACAACCTTCGCGACGCTCGCGGTCCGGTCGAGAACCCGGATCTCCTTGATGGCCTCCCCCGCCGCATCTTTCGTTCCCTCTGGATCAAAGCTGAAATCGGAAACCTCACTGCACAGAGGGATAATGGAGAAACGGCTTCCATCAGGAAGATCTTCAACCAGTCCTACTGCCGCTTTCTTGGCCGCATCCAGCGCGGTCTGACCACTGGGCCCGTAGGCCATGCTGAGGCTGTTGTCTACCACCAGGATGGCGTGCACCGGCTGGCCGGAAGAAACCACCGCCGAGCCGGACTCGGAATAGGGCCGGGCCATGGCAAGGCCGAAAAGGAGCACGCAAAGAGTACGCAGGATCAACAATATGATGTCCCGCAGGGTCAGGATCCGGCGCTGTCTCTGAACAGCCTCCTTGAGGAAATCCATCGCCGCCCAATCAACGACCGTAAACCGGCGACGGTTCAAAAGGTGAATAATGATGGGCCCTGCGGCGAGGGCCAACCCGGCAAAAGCGAATGCGCTTGTGAGAAAACTCATCTAATGTTCCTTCCCCGAAGATCCGGAGAAAATATCCTGCTGTGTTATTTCGTCTTCACCTTACTGGCAATACTGTCAATCTTGCCTTCCTGCAAAATCGGCAGGTAACGGTTTGGCATGGCGAGAACGAAGCACGCCACCGCCGTCCCATAGAGATCTCCGGGCTGACCACCCACACGTTTGTGATCACGCCAGAGCCCATCCTGGGCCGACTCGCCGGCATTGAGCATCTGGCTCGCGACGAGATAGTCCCGCAATCTCGGATAGGACTCTCTCCAGCGTTTCCCTCCAACCTGGTAGAGCGCCTGCCCCACATAGTAGAGGGTATAGGCATCTTCGCAGGGCAGCTTCCCGTTCCTGGATCCCGGCGCAGAATCGCGGCCAATAGCCGCCTGGATCACATCGAGGTTCTTTCCGATCCGCCAGTCGGCGTACT
>CAJWMA010000129.1 GCA_913042995.1 uncultured bacterium
GAAGTTGGGGAAGTGGAAATAGAGCGGCTTCTCCTTGAAGCCCTCCTTCTCCTCCAGCAGGGGCAGCAGGCTGGCTCCATCGGGAGCCTCCCCCGCCGCGCGCGCCAGGCCGAGCGCCTCCAGGATGGTCGGATAGTAATCCATACTGATGACCGGCGTATCGCAGGTGCTGCCTGGCCTCACCCGGCCGGGCCAGCGCACCATCAGCGGAACCCGGATCCCTCCCTCGTAGAGATAGCCCTTGCCCTCCCGCAGGGGCTCGCAGCCCGCGACCCCAAGGAAGGGCCCATTGTCCGAGGTCAGCATGACCAGGGTGTCCTTCTCGAGCCCGAGCCTCTTCAACTCGCCAAAGAGCCGGCCGAAGGCCGTGTCCATCGCCTCGATCATGGCCGCGTAGCCGTGGTTGCGCATCCAGGGGTCCTTGAGCTTTGAATATTTCTCCACCAGCCTGGCCGGCGCCTCCACCGGCCAGTGAACCGTGTAGGGCCAGAGATTGACGAAGAAGGGCCTGTCCCTGTTCTCCCTGATGAAGGAGATCGTCTCATCGACAAGCCGGTCGGGAAGGTACTCCCCCTTCTTGCGGGGCGCCAGGGTGTGAATTCGGTAGGGGTCGAAATAGGTCGGCGGGCCGCCGTAGGCGCAGCCGCCCACGTTGATGTGAAAGCCCTGGGCCTCGGGATAGAACTGGACGTTGCCCTTGCCCATCGCCCCGCGCCTCGAGTCGCCGGCCAGGTGCCACTTCCCCAGGAAACCGTTGCGATAGCCGGCGGCCTTCAGCCTCTCGGCGATGGTCAGGTGCTCGAGGGGAAGATCGATGAGAGTCTTCGCGGGAAGGAATTTCGAGCTCTTCGGAAGAAAACCGCCTGGAGCGTGGGTGGTCATGTGGAGCCGGGCGGGCGACTTCCCGGTCAGCACAGCCGCCCGGGTCGGAGTACAGACGGGCGCGGCGGCATAGGCGCTCGTAAAACGCATGCCCTCGGCCGCGAAGCGGTCGATGTTCGGCGTGTCGACCACCTTATTGCCCTGGACCGCGAGATCCATCCAGCCGAGATCATCCACCATGATGAAGATGACGTTCGGCTTCCTGGCCTCCAGCCGTGAACAGAAAAACAAGCAGAACGCGAGACAGGCGGCGGCCAGTGACCCGGCAAAACCGTATTTCATATTGAAGCTCCTTCGGAATCCAGCGAGGGGTAAGACGCGCCGTCTATTCTGCCCCAGGCGGAACGCTTCAACAAGATGCCGCGTCAGTTACATTCCCCATCGTGGGCTTTCGGTACCCGTGACCTGATGCGATCGCAGTCATTGGAATAGGTGACACCGTCACAACCACAGACCGGGTCCCAGATCTCGGGGCAGGCCTCGGCCACCACTACACACTCGCCGATCATGTCCGCCGCGTTGCACATATCCTCCGGCATGTCGCAATACTGGCCCTCATCGCAGACCCAGCCGGCGAAGCCGCCGCAGCTCTGCTTCGCCTCGCAAGGGCCGTTGTGTTCTTTCTGCGCCCGGGCGTTGATTCGCTCGCAGTCATTGGAATAGGTGACCCCATCGCAGCCGCAAACCGGGTCCCAGACGTCAGGACAGCCGCGCATGATCTGGGCGCACTCGCCGATGGCGTCAACCACATCGCATTGCCCGGCGGGATGGTCACAGAATTCTCCGGGACGGCAGGGGATCCCGCGGATGCCGCCGCAGGAACCATCACAGGGTCCATCGGAGGCCTTCATGACTCCCGCCCGCCTGCGCTCGCAGTCGTTGGCGTAGGTCACCCCGTCGCAACCGCAGACCGGGTCGTTGATATCCGGACACTCCTCCGGCACCTCGACGCACTCACCGGGAATGTCCGCCCCCTGGCACAGACCGGTCTGCCGGTCACAGAGCTGACCCTCGGCGCAGGCGCCTCCGGCGATGCCGCCGCAATGGCAGGGGAAATAGCTGACGCAGTGAAGCTGGTCGTCGGTCGGGTCGTGATCACAGCGGCTGATCCCGGGAGCGGGAACCGGCTCGCCCCCTGTAAAAAGAAAGCTCAGTGTGTAGATCCCATCCGTGATGTTGATCGCTCCATCATCGTTCGAGTCAACCGAGTCGAGACACTCGGGCATGTCGGCTCCGAGAAAGAGCCAGCCAAAGGTATAGACCGCGTCGCTGAGGTCAACCGTGCCATCGGTGTTGGCATCTGCCCGCAGGAAGCTGTGCATCGGCGGCTCCATCTGGGCAGCAACACCCAGGGGGATCAGCAGCGCAGCGAAAAGAAGAACTCCTTGGAAGACTGTTTTCATCGCATCTCTTTCAGGTCTTACCGGCAGAACAAGGCTGCCTCCATCATGAGGTTCACCCGCCCGCATTGCGAGTATTGTTTTCCCCGAGAGGTCAGCAACACTCAGCGGCTGACCTTCTTCCTGATGATCCAGTCGAGAAGACAGGGGCAGAGAGCCTTGAGCAGTGGAATGATCCGCATGTATCCGGGCACGTAGAGTCGGCGCCGGCGCTTGCGCATGGCGCGCAGCACCTTTGCCACCAGCCGGTCAAGAGGAACGGCGCTGCTGCTGTGCCCCTTCGCCTCGCCGCCAATCGGCTCCCCCTCCGCCCCAAGAGCCCTGCCCCGCAAGCCGGTGCCGCTCACCCAGGAAGGCAGGACGGTAAGTACATCCACCCCGGTCCCCTCGAGCTCGATTCGAAGAGAATCGCAGAAACCCTGCAAGGCGTGCTTCGAGGCGCAATAGCCCGTGTGGCTCGGTACACCGGTCAGTCCCTGGATCGATGAGATCGCCACCAGCAGGCCGCCGCTCTCCTTGAGCGCGGCGAGACCGTGATAGACGCAGTTCACCGAGCCCTGGTAGTTGGTGTCCATGATCTTCGAGAACAGCGATAAGTTCTCGATCTCCTCGAACGAAGTCCACATGCTGACACCGGCGTTGAGCACCAGGTAATCAATCGACGAGAACTCCGCGAGCGCGGAGGAGATGAGGTCCTCGCAAGCCCCGGAATCCACCACGTCCCCCTGAACCTCGACGACGCGCGCCCCGGCGGCCCGGCAGCTCTCCGCCACCGCGCCAAGCCGCTCGGCATTGCGCGCCAGCAGGGCCAGGCAGCCCCCGGCCTTCGCCACCCCATCGGCAAGGGCCGCGCCCAGCCCGGAGGAAGCTCCAGTGATCACCACTGTCTTACCGGCGAACATTCAGCTCTCCGTCCCTTCCAGGCTCTCGACCTCCCCGCCTTCGAGCCCCCAATCGACCGCCAGCCTGTCATCGGGAAGAATCTTCCCCGGGTTCATGACGCCTCCCGGATCGAGCCCATCCTTGATGGCCCGGACAGCCCTGACCCCGGTGGAGGAGATGTCCTTCTCCAGCCAGGGAGCGTGCTCAAAGCCGACGGCGTGATGATGAGAGAGCGTACCGCCGCCGCGGATAAAGGAATCCTGGGCGGCCTTCTTGATCGCAAGGTACTGGCCGATGTCGCCGGTGCCGTTCTCCATGCAGGCGAAGGTGAAATAGAGGCTCGTACCGGTATGGTAGCAATGGCTGATGTGACAGCCTGCGAAGGGCGCGACCCCGGTCGCGACAATCGCCTCCTGGATCGATTCGATGGTCGAATAATACAGGGGCAGCAGGTTGGACCAGACGGTAGAGGTCTCGCTCACATCGCAGACCACCCCGCGGTCCATGGCGAAATCTCGCAGGTAGGGAAAATCATACTTCGATTTCTGAAAGGCGCGGCCGGGAGAGATTCCCAGCTTGAAGGCGCCGTGCTTGCGATAGATCGAGTTGACCCGCGAGCGCACCCGGTTGAACGTCCTGCGGTCGCCCTCCACGGCCATGATCATCAGGCAGACCTTCTCCATGTCAAAGCCCTTGACCAGCGAGAGGTATTTTTTTACGGCCTTGCCCATCAGGTTCTTGAAAAACGGCTGGACGCTCTTGAAGGCGAAGCTCAGCGCTGTCTTTCCCGGATCGTTAAGCCGGGCCACTATCGGCATGCAGTCCTCATCGACACATTGGCGCATGGCCTTGACACCGCTCTCAAAATCGGGAAAGAGGTAGCCGTAGAACTCCTTCTTCTCCGGCAGGCGGTGAACCTGCAGGCTGACCTCGGTGATCACGCCAAGGATTCCCTCGCTGCCGATGCAGATATGGTTCACGTCGATGCCGTTAGAGGATTTCGGAACCGTCCGGGTCACAAGGAGGCCGCTCGGAGTCACCATTCGAACCGACAGAACCATGTCCTCGATCTTGCCGTACTTGTCGCTCTGCATGCCGGCCGACCGGGTAGCCACCCAGCCGCCGACGGTCGAGAACTCGAAGGAGTCAGGGAAGTGCCCAAGGGTAAAACCCTGCGCCTCGAGCTGCTCCTCCATGACCGGTCCTCGGGAACCGGCCTCGATCCGCGCGACGCAGGACTCCTTGTCGACCTCGAGCACCCGGTCCATCCTCTTCATGTCCAGCGAGATCACCATCCGGCTCCGGGTCTCGCGGTTCTCGAGGCAGCCGGCGATGTTCGATCCTCCCCCGAAAGGAACAAGGACGGCATCATGCTCCCGCGCCCCCTTCATGAGAGCGCAGACATCATCCTCGGACTCCGGATAGATCACGCAGTCGGGACAGGAGCTGACGATCCCCCTGCGGACCCTCCAGAGATCCCGGAAGCTCTTGCCGTAGGAATGAACAAGGCGCTCCTTGTCAGAGGTCTTCACCTGGTCATCTCGCAGCGCGCCGCGGGCGTAATCGAGAAACCCCTGGTTGCGAACCTGTTCCGGGAGCTTGACCTCCTCGATGGAGACGGGCTTCACAACCTCCTCGTCTTCCTCGCTCAGCCCGAGTTCGCGGGAGATGAAGGGCATCAGGAAGGGCTTGTCGGAGGCGTCAAACTCGATGTTCTCATCGCCCCACCCCCACCATTTCATCTGGGAAACATCGTCACGCATCTCTCGCAGCCTCTGATCCGGGTTACCAGCGTCGGGCGTCTCACCCAGCGACACAGTCTACAGGTTCGGGAACCTGATTACCGCAAAGTTCACCCACCCGGGACTCAACCTCAGCGATCAGGCGGCGGTACTCATCAAAGGGAGCCGAGGGGCTGTCAGCGCTCGCCGCCACGGCCTCGGCATCCGGATAGACCGGCTCGCCAATCGTCACCTTCACGCCGCCCGGGCGAATGAAACCCTTCCCCTTGGGCCAGCGCTTGTGACTCCCCTCGATACAGGCCGGGACGATGGGAATGCCCAGCTCGACGGCAACCACGGCCGGCCCCCTCTTGAAGCGCCCCATCTTCCCATCGAGCGACCGGGTACCCTCGGGATAGATGATCAGGTTGCGGTCGCCCACATCGAGAAACGCCCTGGTGGCCGCGAGGTATTCAACAAAGCTCTCATGGCTGAACTTCCTCTCGATGGGAATGAGGTTCATGAAGAGGTTGAGAAAGAAGCGCCGAGAGGCGTTGTTGAAGAAATAGTCTTTAGCCGCCGTCATGGCGAAGCCGTGGAAGCCCGTTCCCGCCGCGAGCATCAGCAGGGCGCTGTCCATGTGGCTGTTGTGGTTGCCGCAGAGGATATACGGCGAGGCTGGAAGACGATCACGGCCCTCAATCTTCAGCGGACAATAGATCCTGAAGAAGAGCCTGCAGTAGAGCTCGAAGGCGCTCTTGACCAGGCGGCCCGAGATGGAGCGCCGCCGGTACAGGTAATCGTACTTCGAATCCAGCTGGTAATTCTCAAGGGCGTCTCGGAAGCTCTTCAATGCTCTTTACTCCAAACCGGCTCGACTGACTCAAGCCGAGAAACAGCCGCTAAACCGGGCTCTCGAGAACGGGCTTATTCCGATACCTGTCATGCGCCTGGGCGAACTCGTTGGTCAGCACGGAGGCGCCGAGGGAGAGCTCCAGGCCGAGCGCGGCGGCGCAGACAATCTCCGCGAGCCTCTTGGATGAATCTT
This sequence comes from uncultured bacterium, assembly GCA_913042995.1. Classification (GTDB taxonomy): domain Bacteria; phylum Planctomycetota; class UBA8108; order UBA8108; family UBA8108; genus UBA8108. The sequence goes on from CAJWMA010000129.1 coordinate 5,934, forward strand.
CTCCGGTACAGCCCAGCAACTCGAGATTTTTTCGCTGCTGCTTGAGCCGCGTTCCGCCGCCGACGGTCCCCACCGTCAGCGAAGGCATGGTGAGGCTGGCATAGAGATCCTCGCCGTTCCTGACCTCCATGTCCATGCTCCCGAGGGAGTTCTCCGAGACGCAGGCCACATCCTGACCGGTCGCCAGGTAGATGGCCGCCAGGGCGTTGGACACGTGCATATTCATACCGACCACCCCGGCCAGCTGCGAGCCGCGGCCGCATTGCCGCCAGCCGCGCACATAGTGCTCGGCCTCGGCCCGGAGAACACGCCTGAGGTAGCGCCCCTTGATCAAGGTGCTGGCGGTCACCTGGTGCCCGCGGCCGAGCAGGATGGTCTTGGTCGCGGGGTTCTTGTCGCAGTTGAAGTTACACTCGATGTAGTACTGGAACTTCCTCAGCTGGCCATAGACTTCATCGATGAAGAGACAGGCCTCCTGGGTAGCGATCGTCACCATGTTCTGGCCCGCCGCCTCCGCCGTATAGTAGACGAAGTCCAGGATCACGCTGTTCTGGATCAGGTAGGGGTCGATCCGCAGCAGCTTGCCGTGACGTGTCGTCGACTCGGCGGCCTGCCGGATCAGGTCAAAGTTCTCCGCGAGCCAGTCCTTGAAATGAGGCGCGTCCTCTATGTCATCGAAAATAAAGACAGGACTGCGGGAGACCTCCTGCTTCAGATGGCGCGCCTTGATCCCGCCGGAGAGAGATGTCAGGTAGAGCCCCCGGGACATCGACATCGAGAGGGTCGCCTCCAGCGTGCAGAGGGGGATGTAGTACTCCCCGTTGGCGTAGGCTCCGTCCAGCACCAGCGGACCAGCCACAGCCATCGGAATATTCACGCTGCCGATGTGATTCTCTATGATTCCCTGCAGATCCGCAGGCTCGTCCGTACCCGCGCCATCAAGGCGCATGCCGGTCTTGTCCTCAAGCCATTGAAGCCGCTTTTCACTGTCACCGGCCTCGAATCCACGGGGCGGGAGGGCTCTTGCCATCCTATCTCTCCGATATTTTGGAAACCCAAAGACTAACTGAGCATCCTGCCTACTTCCAATGTAAATAAGTCCTTCCAAAACTTAGAGTTACACAAAATATTATCGTCCCATAAAAGCTGCGGGCCCAAACCGTGAAAAAGAAGGCTCAGGCCCACACAAAGATCTCGTCACGATCGGCGCTGTAACCGATGAAGGTCGCCAGCACGATACGCGGATCGACACCGGCGAGTCCCGGCACCTCGTGGATCATCCGGGTATTGAAAAAGTACAGATCGCCCGGCTCGAGCACTACCTCGACCCGTTCAATACCCTTTTCAGCGGCGTAGTCATGGAAGGTTCCTGCCTCGAGACAAGGATCGACCTCCGGCTCCCAGGGACAGCGATGGATGATGCCCTGGGCCGTGCGATCGCCCACCGATGTGTTCTGCAGCGCCAGCACCCCGGCAAACTGGTGTTCAAAGGAATGAACCGCGTAGCCGGACCGCTTCTCCCGCAAGCGAACCGAATCGAAATGCGGCGCGTAGGCGTAGCCGCCGTAATGCGCCCGCAGGATCGCCGGCCCGTAGAGACTGCCATCGCTCTCCCGCGCGGTCTGGACCTTCTTGTCGATGGAGAGCTCCTGGAGCCTGCCGTAGATCAGGCTGACCGGGTCGCAGTCCTTGTCGAATAGCCGCGAAAAAAGCTCGTGGGTCTGGCGGCTGTGATCAAAAAAGGCCTCGCGGTCCTCTCCCCGGTAACCCAGGCTGGTGCCGATGTCTATGCGAATGTGTTCCCGCCTGGTCTGCTGGCGGTAGTGTTCAATCCCTGTGGACTCCTCAGCGGTCGTCCGGGAAAAGAACCCCTCGGGGACGGCGGCATCCCGGAACTTATCGGGAACCGGTTGACTCGGATCGTAGAGATGTCCTCGCTCGATGAGCCTGTCGACCAGGGAGCTGCAGCTCGAAGGCTCAAAAACTCCGCGGAGGACAATAGCGGCGACATCTCCAAGAGCGAGCGCTTCGAGAGGGCGGCTGAAGCGTTCTCTCGCGCTCTCGACATCCGGCTCGGAAACAGCCCACGGCATGTTCAGCTCCTCCCCCCCGGCATCACCAGCCTTCGGCCAGCTCGGGGCAGGTGTCTTTCAGTATCTCGAAGATCGCCCTGCGGTCTTTCAAGGCGAGATGAGCGTAGTCATCGCCAGGCGAACTGGCCGTCAGCACCTTGCGCAGCTCCCGCCTGATGTGAGCCATCACCCGGGAAGGAAGTCTCTTGAACGACTCGGTGTAGACCATGTAGCTCAGGGGATATTTAAACAGCCGGGTAACGAGATCGAGCTGGTACAAGCTGCGTCCCTTCCTGTCACGAGGCCCCCTGGCCGAAAACTCCCCGGCAAAACCGGAGGTCCCCTTGACGGGGGCTCGAAGCCTGAATTCACCTGTAAAAAGCATGTATTTCAGGAGATCGTTCCCGGCCCGCACAATCAACCGCTTCGAGAGGTCGCTGCGAAAATCCTTATTCGATTCAAGAGCCTTATCGTAATACCGGCCCCGGACCTCCTCGTAGCGGGCCCGGGTGACAAGGTTCTGCATCTGACTCTGGTGCTCGAGCACCATGAGCGCCACGATATCGCTATGCGCAGACAGGTAGGGACTCGTGTCAAACCAGCCGGAGAGGTCGGATATGTTGGCGCCCCGGCTGTAATCAATCTCCGCCAGCGGCTGGCTCCTGTCAGTCAGCAGGTTACCCATGTGAAGCATCTTCCCATGGGTTCCGGTCACGTAATAACCGCCCCAACGCTCTGAAAACGGGCTGGTATGATCCGACACGTAATACCCGAAGTTCAGGACCGGCTGCCCATCGGAGCCGGTGTACAGGCTTCGGACCACGGGCCCGGGAACGTCCCTGGTTCGCGGGCGAGCATGGCATTGAAGACACTGCCCCTTGTCGCGCAGCAGACGGGGTTTCGCTCCCCTCTCCTGCTTCATGGTGTAGAAGACGGTCCCGAGCGTTGGATCGGAGGCGATCAGCTCGATGACCGCGCCACCCTGGACCCAACCGACGTAGGCCTGGTCGTTGAAATAAAGAGCCCGTGGACGCGATGGGGAGATCTTCCTCAATTGGGCGCTAGATTTCGAGAAAACGAGAGACTGGGTGGATTTGGGGATTTTCAAATGCTGGAGAACCGAATCCAGGTATCCCCTCGGCTCCTTATAGACGAGCTGGACCTTGCCCGAATCGATACCCGACTGGAGCCTGGTAACCACGTTGCTGGCGGGTTTCTTGTGATAGTCAATCGGCTCCCGCTCAAAATCAAAGAGCCCCTGAGCTGGAGCAGCCGCGCTCGGCCAGGCTGTCAGCCCCAGGCTGAGCAACAGCAGGCAGGCGTTCAGAGGGGTGATCTTTTTCATAGCGCGGGGCATGCTCTCCTATCGTCCAACCGGGCGGATTCCGCTTCCGGAACGCCCGGCATCGCCGAGTTCTTTTCGCATCTCCTCGGCGAGTCCCTGCAGCCGCTTGACCTCGCCGGGATGGGCTGCCGCGACATTGACCTTTTCGCCGACGTCCTTTTCAAGGTCGAAGAGGCTCAGCGGAATCCTGCCGGTAGCCCGGGTCCCAGGCTGCCCCCCCTTGCCGGGCGGCTTCTGCTGAGTGAAGCCCTGCGCAAAGAGAAGCTTCCACTTTCCGCTGCGCACGCCCGAGAGCTTCGAACCCGAGTAATAGAAAAAGGCCTCGTGGGGAGTCTTCGCTCCCGGCTGCGCGGTCATCAGCGGCCAGAGATCCTTGCCGTCGATCTTCTTCTTCGGCAGCGGCGCTCCGCCGAGCCGGGCGATGGTGGGCAGGATATCGATCGTCGAGGCCAGCTCGTCACACCTGGAACCCGCCGGAATCTTTCCCGGCCACCACATGATGCAGGGCACCCGGAAGCCTCCCTCGAAGGGCGTCGCCTTGCCCTCGCGGAGCGGACCGGCGGAGCCCGCGTGGTCGCCGTAGAGCAGCCAGGGACCGTTGTCGGAGGTAAAGATAACCAGGGTGTTCTTATCGAGCTCCAGCCGGCGGAGGGTAGCGAGGATGCGGCCGACCCCGGTGTCGATCTCGCCGATGACGTCGCCGTAGAGTCCCCCACCGCTCTTGCCCTCGTTTTCCTTGCTGACAAACAGGGGGACATGCGGCATCGCGTGCGGCAGGTAGAGCAGGAAGGGACGGTCCCTGTTCTTCTCAATAAACTTCACCGCCCGATCGTTGTACCAGGTGGTCAGGTGGACCTGGTCCTTCGGCAGGACCTTCGGATTGAGCACCTTGCCGTTCTCCATGAGCGGCAGGTCCGGGAAACGGAAGCGAGTGCCGTTTTCCGGATGGTAGGGCCACATATCGTTCGAGTAGGGAAGGCCGAACCAATCATCGAAACCCTGGCTGGTCGGCTGGAATTTCGGCAGGTGACCGAGATGCCACTTGCCGTACATTCCCGCGGCGTACTGCTTCTGCTTGAGCACCTCCGCGATCGTCATCTCGGCGGGGTGGAGCCCGGTCTTCGATCCCGGCCCGAAATTGCCCGGCACCCCCACCCGCACC
>CAJWMA010000130.1 GCA_913042995.1 uncultured bacterium
TATTATGGAGATCGGGGGGGCCAGGCCCTCGGCAGCACCCGCTGGGCGGGAGGTCGCCCGGAATTCCGAAATCTGCGATGGGTAAAATCAGGCGAGGATGGTTGAGCGGGAGGCATTTTCACAGGATACTATTCCAACGGTCTCAGAGAGACCTCCTGGATCTGGACACTAATGGAGAAAAAGGGTGAAGCCCGAGATGATGAACCTGCAGATGGGTCTGCCAGGCGGTCGTGGAAGATCGAGGTGGTCTTGCGCCCTGGCTGTTCTTGTCCTGTCGTCAGCGTTCCTCTCGGGAGCCAGGGCTGATTGGCCCGCCTGGAGAGGGGACGCTCGCAGGAGCTCCACCACCGACGAAGAGCTGCCGGGCAAGCTGTCCCTTCACTGGAGACTCAATCTCCCTTCCCTGGTTCCCGCCTGGCCCGACCAGCCTCGCCTGCAGTTTGATGCCTGCTACCAGCCGGTTTCGGCCGGGGGGAAGGTCTTTGTCGCTTCGCCGCTTACCGATTCAGTGAGCGCCTACAGCCTGAAGGATGGAGCTCGCCTCTGGCGATTTTTCACCGACGGCCCCGTGCGTTTTGCCCCGTTTTTTTCAGACGGGAGGTTGTACGCCTGTTCTGATGACGGCTATCTCTATTGTCTCGAGGCGAGCTCCGGCAAGCTGCTCTGGCGGCATCGCGGAGGCCCCTCGGACCGCAAGGTTGTTGGCAATGGAAGGGTGATCTCCAGCTGGCCTGCCCGGGGGGCGCCTGTGGTGAAAGATGGAAAGGTGTACTACGGCGCCAGTATCTGGCCGTTCATGGGGACCTACGTTCATTGCCTGGACGCGGTTACCGGGAAGGTGTTGTGGACGAACGACACGGGAGGAGCGCTTTTCATTGACCAGCCGCACAACAGCCCAGCTTTCGGAGGACTTGCGCCCCAGGGTTATCTTGCGGCTGTTGGTGACAGGCTGCTTGTTCCCAATGGCAGGGCCGTTCCTGCCTGCCTGGACCAGGATACCGGCCGCCTGCTCTATTACAGGTTAGCCAAGAACGCGAAGAAAGAGTCCTATCACGTTTCGGCGACAGGGAGTGTCTTTCTGAATTCGGGAATGTTATACGGCCTGGCCGCAGGCGAAAAGATCAAGGGGGCCCTGGGTGCTGACACGGCTCTTGATTCCGCCGCCGCCTACTCAGCTGCTGTGGTGAAGGAAAAGGATGCGCATCTCCTGCGGTTGAAAGCGATGCGGCTTGGTAAGCGGGTTCGTTTTGACCGGCAGAATTTCCACGCCACGTGGAAAGATGAGGCCCGTGGAGCAAGCTACGAGATCTCGATAAGGGGGGGCAAGGTCGAGAGACTCAGCAAGTCGATCCGGGGGGCGGAACCGAAACTGCTCGAGAGCATCAGCTACCTCCAGCCGAATAAATACAAGACGAGCAAGGGGAAGACTGTACTTGCCGGAGTTCTCAGCTATAAGGATTCGGTGGTCCCCTCGAGCTCCCTGGGGAAGGAAGGAGCGAAGACTGTTGAGACAATCTGCAGAACGGCCATCTACCCCACCCCGGCTAACTGGACCTGTCTCACGGAGACCCGGATTCCTCTTCATGGAAAGGGAAAGGCGGCCAGCGCGAAGCCTGGCCTTGGCGGCCCTGGAGGGCTCCCAGCCCGTGCGAAATTTGAGATGGTCTCTGCGAAGGCAAGGCTTGTCGAGGTAGAGAAACTGCGTAACGTGGATGGCGAGATACCGAAGCGGATTCTCTCCAGCACCCTTCCGCGCGGCCTCAAACGCCAGCTGGAGCTTGGAGCATCCTGGAGAATTTCCCAGGCTTTGTTTCCCCTTTTGAAAACCGAGGAGGGGGTTGAGGTTCTTGATACCTTGACGATCCGGTGCGGGGGCAGGATCTATGTCGCTTGCGCGGGGAACCTGCTCGCTTTTGACATGCCTCGCGGCGGAGTCGCCGGGAAAAAACGTCCAAAGCTTGCCTGGAAGAAGAAACTGCCGGGTATTCCCGGGAGCTTGGGATGTTCCGGAGGGCGTCTCCTGGTGGCGACCAGGGAGGGCTCGATTCTGTGTTTTGGAGCTGCGGAGAAGAAGAAACCTGTCGTGAGAAGCGAAGGCCGGGGCCAGCTTGCTGGAGGCTCCGCTCTTTCCGGTGAACTGGATGAGCTTTTGAAGAGCCGTTCTTCGGAGGGAGGGTATTGCCTGGTGGCGGGCGGGACGAAACCTGCGCCAGTCGAGGCTCTTCTGTCCCGTACGAAATTGCGCCTGCTTGTGCTTGAAAAGGATCCTGCGAGGCTCGCAGGGCTCAGAGAAAAGCTGGTCCGGTCTGGGCATTATGGCCGACGGGTAAGTGCGCACCTGGGAACTGTCGAGCAGTGGGATCTGCCGGTCTATTTCGCCAATATAGCCTGTGTTGGCGGGGGGGTAGCGGCAGGGAGGCTCTCCCCAGCCGCTCTTGCCGCTGTATTCAGGTCCCTTCGGCCCTATGGAGGGATAGCCTGCTTTCCTCAAGATTCTGCGAGTCGCGCTCAGGTTGACGCCATGATCAAGTCCGGAGCCCTGGAGGGGGCTGAGGTCAAGCAGAGGGGAAGCACCCTTGACCTTTCCAGGCCAGGCCCCCTGGCGCGGGCGGGAAGCTGGACCCACCAGTATGGGGACGGGAGCAACAGCAATATTTCCCGCGACTTTCTCGTCAAGGCGCCGCTTGGACTGCTCTGGTTTGGAGGAGCCTCCAATACGAGGTTGCTGCCGCGTCATGGGCATGGACCGCGCCATCATGTGGTTGGAGGAAGAATTGTTATCGAGGGGCCGGATATTCTCAGGGCGTTAGATGTCTACACGGGTCGGCAGCTCTGGGAGGCGGAACTTCCCGGACTTGGAAAGCCCTATGACAATACCGCTCACCAGCCTGGCGCCAACGCGATCGGGAGCAATTATGTTTCAACCAGCGATGCGATCTACGTGCTCTATGGAAAGGCCTGCCTCAAGCTCGATCCTGGAACAGGCAAGGTGGTGTCGCGGATCCAGTTCGAAACTGAAGGCAAGGAGAAGCAGGAGCGCTCTCTCCATCTTGGATTCCTCAGCATCAGTGATGACCGGCTAATTCTCGGGGCGTCCCCCATGCATTTTTCTACGCCTGATTTTGATCGCTATGATTTAAATGATCTCAAGGACACCCGGGCGGCCACTTTGAAGGATCTGCTCAAGTCGGTTGAAGGATTCAAGGCTGGCGGTAAATCGTTCCTGCAAACGGAGAAATCCTGGCTTGTCGAAGAGCTGAACCGGCTCCTTGCCATGGAGGAACTGGCTGAGAAGCTCTCCAAGGCCTACCTGTCTAAGGTGAATGCGAAGAAGCTCGAGGCGGTGCTACAGCTGATTCGCCTGCACAGGAAGAACTCCGGCGACACGGCGGGCCTGAAGAGCCTGAATCGGAGGCTGCTTCACACAGTATGCGCCGCTGTTCCGGAAGAACGTACAGGCAAGCTCGGCAACAGCAATGTGTGGGATGGCACCGCGAGCCGGTACCTGGGAGGGTTTGACCGTCATTCCGGCAAGGCGCTCTGGAAGATCTCGGCGGAAAATTCATACCGGCACAACGCGATCTGCCTTGGAGGAGGGAAGCTGTTCACGATAGACCGGCTTCCAGAGCCTTATGAAAAGAAGTTGCGCCGAAGAGGGCGATCAGCTATCGACCGCACGAGGGTGCTGGCTGTAAACCTCTCCGATGGGGCTGTTGCCTGGACGAAGAAGGCGGCCTTTTATGGAACCTTCCTCTCCTATTCAGCCGAGCATGACATTCTTCTGCAGTCGAGCCGGGCATCGCGAGACATGCTTCCGGATGAAAAGGGAAGCCATATGCTGGCGCACAGGGGTCAGACGGGCGAGGTGCTCTGGCAATCCCGGGAGACCTACGATGGCCCCTGTATCCTCCATCACGATACGATTATAGCCCAGGGGAAGGCGTTTGAGTTGTTGACTGGAAAACCGCGTTTGCGGCTTAACCCGGTTCTTCAGCGCCAAATCGAATGGGGTTTTTCCAGGCAATATGGCTGCAATACGGCTATCGCCAGCGAGCACCTGCTGACCTTTCGTTCGGCTGCCGCCGGTTTCTTCGATCTCGCGGGAAACAGCGGAACAGGAAATCTCGGAGGTTTTCGATCAAGCTGTACAGCCAATCTCATTTGTGGAGATGGAGTTCTCTGTGCCCCTGACTATACCCGCAGTTGCAATTGCAGCTACCAGAACCAGTCTTCATTAGGGCTTGTTCACATGCCTGAGCTGGGAATGTGGACCTTCAACACCTTCAGCATTAAGAAGGAGACGGTTCGCCGCCTGGGAGTCAATCTTGGCGCGCCGGGAGACCGGCTCGCAGATGATGGGACACTCTGGCTGGAATATCCCATCGTCGGCGGCCCCTCGCCCAAGTTCGAGATGAAGCTCGAGCCGCCGACAGCCTCGTCTTTCCGCCAGAACCCAGGAAGCCTGGGCTCGGCCTCACGCGGCTGGATCTTCGCTTCGGGTTACCGAGGCCTGGGCCGCGTATCCCTGAAATTACCGAAGGCGGTCGCGGGAACCTTTACTGTGAAGCTCTATTTTCGAGCGCCGACCAGGGAAGCTGGCGGCAGCTATAGCATTAGCCTGCAGGGCAAGAAGAGTCTCGAGGGATTGGATCCCGATGCTGGAAGAGCTGGCGGGCGGGTTGGGGTGGTTCATGAAATATCCGGTGTCCAGGTGGGTTCCGGACTGGAACTGGCGCTCTCTCACTCGCAGGGAAAGGAATCCGGGCTGCCGCTGATTTGCGGAATCGAGCTGATTCATGAAGGAGAGTGAGAGGGAGGCTGAGGAGCCTATCCGCCTCTTACCGTCAGCCAGGGCTTTGTAAATCGAGCTTTGCGGCCGGGCACCTGGAAACCTGCCCACTTCCGGGGGCTGGATTCCAGGTCGGAGCTGCCGGTGATTCTGAAAGGAATCCCCAGGGCGGCGCCCTCACTCTCAAGCACCAGCTTGACAGCCTTGGCCGAGTCTTTTCCATTGAGTGATTCTACGGTGGTCGAACGCACCCCCTTGGGAAGATCAGCCGCGGTGATGACGATTTTTCCATCGTAGCCGCCATGCCGTTCGACAGTGACGGGAAGCTCCAGCTTCTTGCCTTTTTCGAGTACAAAGCTGGCGGACTCGAGTTTCAGAGAAAAATCCCTGGCTGGGCGGCCCATTCGCAGCATGTAGAAAAAACGCGGCCCGCCATGGCTGAAACGGTCGCCGAGCTCGATACGGTAGGGCTTGTTTGCAGTTGGAGTGAACCGGGTAGAGCAGTCGAGACCTCCCTCGGAATCGTCTTTTTCGCTTACTGTTTTCGAGGCGTCATCCAATATGTTGATGACCGGGTCCAGCAGGGAACCGAGACTCCTGGCCAGTACGGAAACTTCGACGATTTTCCCGTCAGGGGAGGTGAAGACATAGGAGTCACGCTCACCCGGTGAGCCGATCAGTCCGCTGATCACCATCGTCTCCTTAAAGACCGGAAGCTTTCCCGATGATTGAGAGTCCTCTTCAGTGATGCTCAGGAAATCATCCCGTTCGACCGGTACTGCATTGATGCTGCCAGGGATTCTCAGGAGCTGGGCCCCCCGTGCAGCGGCCGCTTGCAGCTTGACGAGCTTTTTGGCGGCGGGAATGTTCCAGCCCTCGAGCCTGATCTCTGCTGGGCCGGCAAGGGCTGCAGCGAGGGGATAGGCGCGGTCGATGAAGGGCCCCGTGGTGAGGGCCAGGCGGTAGATATGGGCAGCTGTTCCGGAGAACTGGATGCTGGAATTCGGTTTCGAGGGGAAGGAGAAGATTCTGATGATGTAGCGGGCTTTTCTCGGGGCGCGAAAGATAAGCCGGGGGTCCATCTCCTGGTCGTCGTCGTTTTCAGCCAGGACAAAGCCCGCGGCTGAGGTGATCTGCAGGGTGCCGTCCATTGGAGAGGCCAGGGTTCTGCTGGCGAGGAGGTCGGCGACCAGGATCTCATCGGCATCGAGCTCAACCGCGTAGCTGTCGACATCGCCTTTCTTTTCCAGCCGTCCGTGCACCAGGATTCCTGATTTATCGAGGAGGGAGGCGTCTTTAGCCGAGTTGTTGGGCTCCTTTTCAATCGTGTCCGGCAACTCGCTGACCAGGAAAGGGCGGGGGGAAGATGCGCCCGCCTTGTTGTAGAGCCGCAGCCAGTAGACTCCCGCTTGCGCATCGGCCGGCACGGTGATCGTGAGTTTTCCCTTTGCCTTCATCGTTTTGCAGACCAGGTTCGTCTCACGTTCCCTGTCATCGCAGATCCAGCAATCCAGGGGCCAGGATGCGAACTCTCCGGAGACGGTGACAGCTGCGGAACTTCCCCTTTGGGCGCCCTGGGGAAACATACCGGTGAGAGTGGGGGGCTTGTCTTCAGCGATGAGGGCGCTGGCCAGGCTCGTCGCTATGAGGACCGCCAGGAATGTGACCCCTCGTATTTTCATGCTGTTACTGTTTTTCGCCTGCCGGCGCCGGCCTCGATGCTCAGCCCATCAACTCTCGAATTGGGGTCGGGTCGCTGACCAGGTGGACAGGCCGTCCCTCAGGCGTGTAGAGGATCTTGCCGGGGTCGATTCCCAGTTTCCTGTAGATTGTCGATGCGAAGTTCTCGGGAGACAGCACCCTTTTCGAGGCGCTGTAGCCCTTGCGGTCGGTGGAGCCCACCACCTGGCCGCCGGGAGTTTTGCCGCCGGCGAAGAGGACCGACATGGCGTTGGACCAGTGATCTCTTCCTCCCCGCTCGTTGATCTTGGGCGTGCGGCCGAACTCTCCAAGGCAGATAACCATGGTGGAGTCGAGCATTCCGCGCTGGTCAAGATCCTGGATCAGCGCGGCAAGCGCCCTGTCCCTTGGCGGCAGCATAGTGTCGAGCGACTTGAAGAGGTTGGTGTGGTGGTCCCAGCCGCCATCGTAGAGAGTGACGAAGGGAACGCCGGCCTCGACGAGTCTTCGTGCCAGCAGGGCTCTCTGTCCAAATGAGTTGCGCCCGTACAGGTCCCTGGTCGTGGAAGGTTCGCGATGGATGTCAAAGGCCTCCTGGGCCTGCGCGGAGGTGATCAGGTCATGGCCCTGCCTGAAATATTCGTCATAGGCCGCCACCGGATCTCCAGCGGTCTCGTTCTGGATTCGAAGGAACTGGTCGACCTCGCTCCGGATATTCTGGCGGCTTGAAAATCGTGCACCATCGAGTCCCTTGGGCAGGGCCACATCTCTTACCCTGAAGGATCCCTGGTTGGGGTCATTCTTGACGACAAAGGGAGCGTGCCTGGCTCCCAGGAAATTCGGGCCGCCGGAGCGGGACATTTTTCCCAGTGAGAAATAGGCGGGCAGACCCTTGGGGGCTCCGCGCTCACGTGCGGTTACTGAGCCCAGGCTCGGATGGAAGCTGACAAAAGCGCCGCAGCTCACTGGGATCCGGGTCGGAGCTCCGGTCATCATGTAGTGGTTTCCGGCTCCATGGTTTCCGTGGTCATGCCGGATCGATCGAATAATCGCCAGCTTGTCGGTGATCCCGGCCAACCGTTTCATATGTTTAGAGAAACGCACTCCCGGGATTCCCGTCGGGATGGTCTCGTACTCACCCCGGATTTCCCTGGGAGCTTCGGGCTTCGGGTCAAAGGTCTCGTAATGAGTCGGGCCTCCATCCAGCCAGACAAGAATACAGCTCGTCGGAGCTGCGGCGGTTGTTTCTTCACTGGCTGCCAGGCTCCTGAAGCGAAGAGCGCTGACCAGTCCGCCGCCGAGAAAAGACCCCAGGCCCAATTGCAGACAGCTCCTCCTGCTCAGCCCCTCGCAATTGACATGGTGACTCCGGGGTGTTGGTTTTTTCATGTGGCAGTCTCGTCAGTCTTTGAAGAGGAACTCCGGGGTATTCAACAAAGCCCAGAGGAGGTCCTCGACAGCGCTTTTTCTCCCCTTGACAGGAGTTCCAGCCGGGGGGATCCGGGTAGAGCCGGCGCGCATCTCTTCGTCTTGCGGGTATCTAGCATAAACGAGCAGGTACAATTCTTCTACGATTTCCTCAGGAGACAATTTTGAAGCGGCCAGCGCTGCGGCCTTTCCGTTTCCGTTTCTTATTTTCCCATCGAGGTTTGGGGCATTCATCAGGTGAAGCGCCTGGACCACGGTGGTGTCCTCTATTCGCATGCAGGGAGGATCCTGGTTGGGATCTGGCCTTCCAAACGTGTCGAGGAAATTGGAGGTCGTCCGGTGAGTCCACAGCTCGGCGGCTCGTGATCCCGGGGGCATCGCCGAAAATTTTTCAGGAATTCCGGTGATGTCGCAGACCCCATCCAGCAGGACCTCGGCTCTCAAGCGTTGGCGGTAGTGCCTGGAATAATTTCGCGTATCGGCGATGTTTCTTTCGATGGGGCGGCTGCTGAGGGAATAGACCCTGGAGGCCAGGATCGTTCTGAGCAGGGTTTTCAGGTCGTAGTTGACCTCGCGAAAGTGGCGTGCCAGGGCGTCGAGCAGTTCTTTATTGCTGGGCGGGTTGCTTTCTCTGATGTCGTCGACCGGCTCGACGATTCCCCTGCCCATCAGGTCTGCCCAGACCCGGTTAACCATAACGGCAGGGAAGAATCCATTCTCTTTCGCCATCATCCACAGGGCCAGCGCCTGTCGAGGATCCTGTGAGGAGGAGATGACGGGGGAATCTCCAAAGAGAGGCTTCGGAGGGAGCACCTCGTTAGTTTTCGGATGTCGAACCTCTCCTCCTGCCTTCGAAAAGATGTATTCTTCGCTTCCGGATATTGGAGGAGACAGCCCGGTCCCTTTCCGTCCTACTTTCGCGAAGTAGGCTGCCAGTGAATAGAAATCTTTCTGGCTCCAGATTTCGAAGGGATGCTGATGGCAGCGGGCGCATTCCAGGCGGATACCGAGGAAGAGCTGGCTGAACATGGTGGCGAGTTCCTCGGGACTTCTCCGGTCCCGGAAGACTGTTACCGCGCCGTTTCGGAATGTGCTTCCCTGCGAGGTGAGCAGGTCATGGACAAAGCGGTCATAGGGTTTGTTCTCCCGGAAGTTCTTTCGCACCCAGCGGTCCAGGCTCCTTACAGCCTTGATGCCAACGCGGTAGGGGTTCGGTCGCAATAGATCGACCCATTTGTTGGCCCAGTGATCCGCATACTCGGGCCTGGCGAGCAGGTTATCGACAAGCTTTCGGCGTTTCGCGGGATCTTTTCCGGAGAGGAAGGCTCTTGTCTCTGCGGGAGTGGGGAGCCGGCCGATGACATCGATGTAAGCTCTCCTGAGATATTTCGAATCGTCGCATTGGGGGGAAGGCTTGATCTTCAGGCGTTCGAGTTTTTTCCAGACGAGTTCATCTATGAAGTTGTTGCGATGGAGAGAGCTGTAATACTCTGGAGAGACCTCTCCTTCGAGCGGGATGGATACCGAGCAGGTGGCGAATTTTCCCATATAGCGGGTCATGATCGCCGCTTCCCCGGGAAGGGGTCCAGCCTGGACCAGGCCGGTTTTTCCGACCTTGGCAATGGGAGACTCGTTGGACTGATAGGCCGCGAGCCGAGTGACGTCCCTGGAACTGCCATCAGAATAATGCGCTGTCACGAGGAGTTGTTGGCCGGTGCGAGGGCGCATGATTCGTTCGGATGGAAAGACCGAGACTCGCTGAAGTTTCGGCGTCTCGGGCGGAGTTCGCGGGAGGCCTGCGCCGATCCAGCGCTTCAGGGTGTTGTAGTGCTTCCCGGCGGGAGCGATCCGCTTGCCGCCGCCATGGGGAGTGATGGCGGCCGCCTTCAGAAGAAGAAGGCTGTTTCCTGGAGAGCCGGGGAAGATTCTGCGTCCGCGTCCCTCACGAACCAGGGCATCAAAATCGAAATCGTGGTCGAAGCCCAGGAGGGAAAGCTGGAAACCATTCTGCCCCCGTTGCTTTCCATGGCAGGTGCCGGCATTGCAGCCCATCTTTGTCAGGACAGGCTGGACGTCCTGTTCGAAGGTGACCGGGAGCCAGGTCTCTCCCTGGAGGATCTCTATCGGGAGGCGAACCTCGTTCATTTCGTAGCGAATCACTACCTCGGTCCGGCCGCTTCCAATGGCCGTAATGAGACCCTGCCCATCTATGCGCAGCAGGCTTTCATTGGCCGACTGAAATTCCGCCAGTCTCGTCAGGTCAACCTCCACTCCATCGCGGGAAGTGGTCAAGAGCACCTGCTGGGAGCTGAGCCGTCCGCGAAGACGGATGGTTGCCGGGGTTGCCTTCAGCTTGCCTTCCTCAATAGCGAGGAGTTCTAAAGAGCTGAGGAGGACGAGGAGTGAGAGGAATAGACTCAGGAGGCCGTTTTTTACCCGTGGGTCATTTGGCTGCGGCCTGGCAGCGAAGCGCGCGGCCGCCCTGGTGTCGGGGCTAGGAAAAGAGTTCCCAGAG
>CAJWMA010000131.1 GCA_913042995.1 uncultured bacterium
GCACACAAAGCGAAAATCCTTCAGCGATAATTCATTGGGGCAGTTGCGGGAGGGCCAGCGGGCCAGCCCGAAGGGAAATTCGAAACAAGCCTTATTTCTGCTCGGCGAACCACTGCCGAATGGCTGCGACCTGCCTGGCGCGTGTTTTCTTGGGGCCGGTAGCGACAAATACGGGAGGGGTCGCGACAAAGAATCCTTTAAATGAAGAGTAGGCAAATTGCCGAACCTCCGGCGATTCATTCTCAAGATCGCCAAGAAACAACTCCAGCGCTCTCTTGTCGCGTATGCGGGTCAGGGCCCAGGCCGCCTTCCTCTTGAGCTCTACGCTTCCCAGGTTGTTCTTGTAATCATTCAGCAACTCGCCGACCACAGAGGCGTCCTTGCCTTGGCCCGCCTTGAGTGCCCGGCTCCAATGAGAGTGCCACTTCTCGTACTCGCCGACAGACGGATACTCAATTCCGGCAATCTTCTCGAGATGCCCCATCAGAACCCGCTTGATGGTTTTCGATGAGGATCTTGCGCAGCTTGAGCTGAGGCTTGGAATAAGTTCTCCGCGCCACTGCTCCGGATAGGCGTCGACAATGTCTTCAAGGATATTGAGCAATTGCCGTGAAGGCCTCTTCCTGACCAGGTCGAGGACAGCGGGGTAATGGATACTTGTCTTGAGCTTGGGAAGGTAAACCCAGGTTCTATCCTTGCTCCCTACTTCCGACTTGCCGGAAATAATGATATTCCCGCCTGGCTTCCTCGTAAGCAGCGAACTGGCTCGATTCAGCACCAGGAGAGCGAAACTCGTCGCAACCCTGACGTTCTCTCCATGCGCCGCGCCGCCGGCCCAGCTTCCATCTGCCTGCTGCACCCCGATGAGATGCCCCTTGGCCTGTTCGTACCAGTCGATCTCGTTGAAAAGTTTGACGCCCCCGATATCCGCGACCTTCTCAAGGCTGTAGAGGCCATAAAGAGAATGAAAAGGTGTCCAGGTCCCCATGAGATAGCCGTAGCCATCACCAATGGCGATGTTGAGCTTCTTCCAGGAATCCTTGTCGATGTTACCTTTGATATTCTCCCGCAAGATGAGGCAGGAAGAAACTCCGGCGCAGGTCATGTTCCAGGTGGCTCCGCCCTTGTTTTCATAATCCCACCCGCGCACCCGCACAGTAATCTGCTCGGCCCCCGCGATTGGATCGTCTTCAGGCTTCAGCACAACAGTGCGCCCTTTCAGCGGTTCCTTTTTTTTCCGCGCGGAGCCTGTCCTCTTTGGCCTGCCCGGCTTCGGCTCCTCGCTGACAAGCTTGAGAGCGTCGCGTCGGCGGTCCTCCTCAGGCTTGCCAAGCTTGATCCTCGCAGGAGTCTCAGGCCCGTTCTTCTGTTGCCCTCCCACGAAATGCTTATAGATCCCCTCCCAGACCTTGCCTGGAATCGGGACCCCGCGCTTGGCGCCAACGCCCAGCGCCAGCACGGCAAATTGCACGTTGGAGTTGTCGAAATCATTGGCGGCGAAATATCTCCAGGCTCCGGACGGGTTCTGGGTCTTGATCAGGGTCTTCACGGCAGTCGCCATATTGGCGCGGTAAACCCTGCCAATGTTTTTGTTTGGACCCAGATTCTTCCCCGGATTGGAAAAGGCCTTGTCCTGCTCCAATTGAGCGATGGCCGCATCCAGGGCGAAGATATAGCAGGCGGCCGTATAGGTATGGGTAGACCCCTTGGCCATCTGGGTCAGGATCTTGAAATTTTTCGTGATAAGGGGGTCACTGACCGAGACGCCTGATGATATCAACGCGTAGGTCTCCAGCGCCACCTGCCCATATGAATGCTGCCCGGTCGGCTTCACCCGGATTTGTTTTTTCAGGTAATCAACACCTTTGTCGATCGCGGTGTTGAGCTGCTCATCGGCCAGGCCGGCATGCCCGGAATGGCCCAGCATGACAGAAAAAACAAAAACCTGAGCCCATCCTGAAAAACGATTACTGCTGTTCATTTCTTACCTGCTGATAGCGCCGGACGGCTGCCTGACTCGCTCTGCGAGACATCCTTTCGCATTCTACTCACTCAGGTTAACCCCTGCACCGGGGTCCCCGCAACCAAATGACACCTGCCAAAATCTGAATCTGTGAAAGGAAAGGAGAATCGTGGTGGAGATCCGCCTTGCGCTTCGGTATTTTGAGTCCAAATTGCAGAAAGGAACGGTTTATCGGTCAGGCCATGACGCAGATCAGCACAAAACCCCCTAGCGGAATGCGGGATTTCCTGCCCGAAGAGATAGCCCGGCGGCGCTATGTGATCGGCCGCGTCCGGGAGATTTATGAGCAGTACGGCTTCCAGCCGATTGAAACTCCGAGCATAGAGAACCTCTCCACCCTGGTAGGAAAATACGGGGAAGAAGGAGACCAGTTGCTCTACCGGATCCTGCACCGAAGAGATGCCCTGAGAAGAGCGCTCGATGAAGAGCAGGTCCAGGAAGCTGACCTGGCCGACCTGGGCCTCCGCTACGACCTGACGGTCCCCCTTGCCCGGGTCATTGCCCAATATGGAAATCTGCCCCGCTTCTTCAAGCGCTACCAGATCCAGCCCGTCTGGCGAGCCGACCGGCCCGGCCGGGGCCGCTTTCGAGAATTCTATCAGTGCGACGTTGACGTAACCGGCACATCGAGCCTGCTCGCGGAGACTGATGTCCTTTCTGCCGTGGCCCGGGTCCTCCAGAGCCTTGGCTTTGAAGATTTCACCATCCAGGTCAACCACAGGAAGCTTCTCACCATGATGATCTCATCCGTGGGGATTGACCTCGCAGATGAAGAGAGCGCCCTTGTAGCCGTCGACAAGCTTGGGAAAATTGGCGAAGAAGGTGTCCTCAAAGAGCTTGATCAACGTGGAATTGAAGGCCCGAAAGCCGAGGCTCTCCTCCAGTTGATCGCGACAGATAAAACCGAAGACAACGCCGCCATCGCCGCCAGGCTCAGTTCGGCTCTCGGATCCGACAAGGCGGACACAGCCATCGCGCAGCTGATCGAGATTATTGAGACATCAGCTACTGGCCCGGCAGCAGGACGCCTCCGTCTCAGCCCCGGCCTGGCTCGCGGGCTCGGCTATTACACCGGCCCCATATTCGAGATCACCGTCGATGATCTTGCCGGCAGCCTTGGTGGAGGAGGACGCTACGATGACCTGGTGGGCATGTTCGGCAAGCAGGCGGTTCCCGCCGTCGGATTCTCACTGGGACTCGAGAGGATCCTCCTTGTCATGGAAGAGCGCGGCATGTACCCGCCTCTCCAGGTCGGCCCCCAACTTGTTCTCTGCTCCATGGGTGTTGATACGAGCCAGGTTTTCAAGGTAGCCGAAGAACTGAGGCAGCAGGGCCTCAGGGTCGAAATCTACCCGGAGCCCGCCAAGCTGGGAAAACAATTACAATACGCCGACAGCGATGGGGTCCGCGCGCCCTGCGCGGCCATCCTTGGTGAAGACGAACTCGAAAATGGCTCCCTGACCCTCAAGGCCCTGGCGAGCGGGGCACAGGAGACCGTTCCTGTCTCCGAGGTCGCAGCCCGGCTCGGGGCCCTGCTTGACGCTCCCCCCGCAGATTAAATCACCCTTTCAGGAATCAGGGAAATAGAAGAGGGTGTAGTAAGCTATGGGGTGAAGCAGGCCTTCCCCGCCCTTGGACTTGAGCCCAGGAACCTTGAGCTCATGAACGTGCCCCTCCTGAAGGCCTTCGATCTCGAGGTAGACCGACTTGCCATCCTTTCCGGGTGTCGCGCTCAGAATCTTGGGGGTTGTCCTGTCGACCTCTGGGCTGCCGTACTTGGCCTGGTAAATATAGGTGTAGGTCTGCAGGTTGTAGGATGCGAGATCAGCGGCTGTAGCCTGGTCAATCGGCTTGGTGAAGGTGAGTTGGAAGCCCTTGGGCTTCACCCGCATCTCGTGGATCTCAAAAGGCACCTCACCTGTCCAGACAAGGCGCTCCAACGCGAAGGGCTTGCCGCCCCTGGCGCCCCAGCCCCTGGCGGTGCCTCCAATGAACATCGACCCGTCCGGAATCTGGGTCATGGGAACGTTTCCTGATTTGAAGCCGCCCTTGAAAGGAATACAGGCCCCCTGGTAGCGCCCCTTGACCTTTTCGAGAAAGACCCTCATGACGATGCTGTGCCCCTGGTCGGAGACGAACATCTGCTTGTCAAATGGACCAAACTTTCCGCCTGATCGGTCGGAGCAGATCCCGCTGGCTGATTTCCCCATCTTGTTGTGCGGAAAAAAGACGGCCGGGTTGATCAGCTCCGGAATCTTCTTCATCTCGATGTGCCACCGACCCCCGCTCTTGGGATTCGGAGGCCTCTTGCCCATATTGGGAGCCTGGTCATACCAGCGGTTGCCCTCAGGGTTGCCCATGAAATGCTTTGGCTTCAGGTGCCTGAGAATGCTGGTGCCATTCCAGGTACCCTGGTTGTCTGTGTAGAAAAGATCACCCGCGTCATTTCTACCAATACCCCCCGGCGACCTGATCCCGCTACACATGGGCACCATCTTTCCGTCGGCCGAAACCTTCACGCTCCAGCCCCTGAAGAGATGCTGACTACTGAACGAGCCGGTGAGGCAAAGCACAACCCAGATGTTCCCCTCATCATCGAATTTAGACCCGAAGGCGTATTCGTGGTAGTCCCCCCCGATCTCCCAGCCATCACTGACGACCTCGAAAACATCTCCACGGTCATCTCCATCGACATCCTTGATGCGCGTGATTTCGCCTCGCTGGGTAGCGTAGAGCCAGTCTCCCCGCCTCGCAAGGCCAAGCACCTCGTGAAGCCCGCTGGCGTAGAGCGAGTACTCGGAGCGATAAGGTGGCAACTCGAGGGCGTTTTCAATCATCCAGATGTCCCCGATCCGGGTGGAAACGAATATCCTCCCCTTCTCATCGAACTCGATCCCGCCAGGCTCAAACTGGACACCATCGGGGAGGGGCAGGGTGACTATGCGATAATATTTATCCTCTTCCGATTTAGGGAAATCTCCATCCAGTTGGTATTCAAGAAGGGCGTTGATCCGTTCACTCGGCACGTCATGGGCATCCAGGGTCGCCTTCCGGGTCTCCTCTCGGGTGGAGCGCCTGGCGTACTTGAGCTCGGCGGGCGGATCTCCGGCAAAGCAATCGCCGGCCGTGGACGATAAAAACAGGGTCGCAAGAAGAAGATATATTTTCATAGGTAGCTCTCTATTGCCGGTCTTCGCTGTTGGTCCCGTCAAGGCGCTTGTCATCACCATGAGATCCTCTCCTCGATACGTGCCTTGCCATCTTTAAGGGCGATGGAGACAAGGAGTTCCTGCTTGCCCCCCGAATTTCTTACAACCGTCTTGCAGCCGGGCGAGAGACCAAGAGAGAAGGTCAGCTTGCCATCGACCCGGTAAGAACCGTTTGCCAGGGTCTCGATATTTCCAGCCGCGGCCCTGAACCAGAGCCCGGCTGGATTACCCGCCCCCTCCACCGCGAGGACCCGCTCAAAATAGACGGCGCCCTTGCTTTCAACAGGGACCGGAAAATCCTCCACCTTGATGCCATTGAATGAATAGAAGAAGGCTGGCCTCCGCTGCTTGTCGAGCCGATAACCCCCCATCTTGAATCCGGCCTTTTTCCCTGACTCGCCGGGCCAGGGACTCTCCTCGTTTTCAAGCGTGGCGAAAGGCGCGCCACCGACAAGCTTGATAACCTCCTGCCCAAGCGGCCCCTGGAAACCCTGGCCGCGGCCATTGCGATGACGAGAGGCGTCGATGAAGCCTCCCTTCCAGACCATGGCAACCCTTTGCGAATTGGCATCATAGGCCAGGTTCACTTCCTCCGGATAGCCTACCCCGATAGCCCTGGCCCCACCGCCCTGGATAAAGTGTCGGTAGATGAGAGCCTCATCATCCGGAATGAGCTCGTTGCCTACCTTCCTCAGACCAGATGGGATCTTGGAACTCTTCCCCTTGGAAAGATAGGCCCAGATAGCTTCGATCTGGGCATTGGTATCCCCATCGAGGACCTCTTCCCTGACAGCCTTGCCTTCCGGCCAGAACTGGGGCATGCGCGTCCCGGGCTTCTCCTTCTGGGGGTCGAGCAGGAAGCTGACGAACCAATCCTTCCTGACCCTCCTGGTCATCTGGGTAAGATCCGCGGCGGGTATTCCAAGCGACTTGAAGCTTCCGTAGATATGACAGGTAACGCAGGAGAGCCCCTTGTTGCCAACCAGGGTTCGTCCAGGCCGAAGCAGCTCGAGGTTGGGTGGAGGTTCGTCTTTTTCATCCCCCCCCAGGTCAACCGAAGCCAGCAAGCGCCCCAGGTCGCCCACATTGGCCTCGCCAAACTGGGGCATCCGGGTCGCCATGTACGGCCGTATGGTTCCCCTGTTGGTCAAAACACCTTCAAGCCAATCTCCCCGAAGCTTGGCGCCGACCCTGTTCAGGTGTGGAGGCACACGGGCCTCATCTCCCATGTCAACCTCCATGGAGGGCTTGAAATAATCGTACCTTCGAACACTCGGTCCGCCGGCCCCGCCCCGTTCGTGGCAACCGTAGCAATTGTGCGCGGAGAAGGATCGATGCACCAGGTCCGCGGCCGCGACTGTAGCGGAAACCCCCTTATCGACAACCTTCCTCAAGGCTGTTCGTTGAGCCGCGCTGAGAGCGTAGGCAGGCGCGCCCACGGGAGGCCTTTCGGCCAGGCACCCACCCGCCCCCTTACCCTTGATCGCGGCCAGGGATGGCGCCTTGACCTTCGATGGGACCTCGGCAAGACCGTTTCCAAGAGAGTGGCAGGAGGCGCAGTTCTCGCCAAAGAGTTTGCGGCCCCGGGCCGCCCGAGCAGGGTCCGCCTTGAGTTCTTCAAAGCCAACAGGCTTCATGGTCTGACCGACGTGACTGAGAACCGATCCCGGGATGTTCTTCTTCTTGACCCCGGGCCCCTGGTAATAGACAGCGAAAACGTACGGCCCACCGACATTGAAATAGATCACCTTGATCGGGTGGAGCCCCTCGGTGAGCTCAATTTCACCGCCCCGCTCCTGCCCGCCATGGACCCCATCGTTATCAACGACCTTCCGCCCACCTATAAACAACGCTGAACCATCATCCGTCTTGGTGAAAAACTTGTATTTGCCGGCCTTGTCGATACGGATGAGCCCGGTGTAAACAAAGGCCATGTTGGCGTTTCTTTCCTTCGGCCCGAGCGTAAAACGGTTAACGACGCCCCGCTTCCTGGGTAGCAGCTTCTCTATATCAGCGAACTTGCTCTCTCCGCCGGTATGGTAGTACTTGTAGCTGAGGCCGGGCAGAGGCTTGATCTCTTCTTCGCCCTTCTTCATTTGATCTCGGAGAAGATAAATGGCAAGAGCGGTAGCCTCAGACCTGTCAAGATCAAGGGAAGGCATTCGCCCCGATGGCCTGACGGAGAGGGGGTCCATAAGAAACGCAGCGAGTTGGCCGGCCGTTGTCTTGGAGGCGAGGTTCCCAAGCGGGACAGAGGGGGGCTCGCCTTTTTCTCCCTGGGCCCTGGCCCGAGCCTGGCGGAGGATCTCATCGGCAGGACTGCCGGGCTTGCCCTTCCTGGCGGCCTCCTGGGGCTCATGGCAGGCAACGCACCCAACCTTGTGAAAAAGCCCCCGGCCGGTTTCGAGCAGATAGCCATCCGCCTCGACGCTTGCGGGCTTGAGCCCAGAGCGAAGGGTCGAGAGATAATGGACCAGGTCCTCGATCGCATCCTTCCTCGCGACCTTGCCAAGGCCGTGCAGGGGTGTGGGCATCTGCGTCCCAGGCTTCTGCGACTGCGGATCATGAAGGAAAGAGCGAAGGTAGTTGGGGGTTATCCTGTCTCCCACATGCCCCAGCAGAGGCGGCTGCTTGGCAAAGAGGCCATCCTTTACCCTGGCTGGTGCCTGGTGGCAACCTACGCAGTTCAACTCGCCCAGAAGCAGTTCCCCATCCGCCAGTCCTCCAACTGCAAGCCCTGGCCCCGTCACCAGGCGGACAGGCTCCTGCCCATAGGAGATACCGCTGGAGGCGAAGGTTAAAACAAGTGCCGTCAGAAAAGCTGAAGCCATGGCTGCGGATCGACCGGAACCCGGAAGGGCCGGGGACTTGTTGTTCGTCTTCATGGAAGCATCTCTCTCCTGGTAAACCACTCTTGATATTCCACAATGCCCCCAGGCCCTGATTGGGCCGACTCATCAGAAATTCAACCCGCGCCCCCTCCCGATGCCACTTCTTCCTTTGCCGCGGCATCGGCGGTTACGGCAACCCTTCGGGCTCCGGCGCCTGAGCCCATCAGGATCGCCAGCCACCTGGTGTCGTCTCTCACGCTGAGCGCGATCTTGACCGCGACGGTCAGAGGCACAGAGAGAAGCGCGCCGCCTACTCCCAGGACGGAGCCCCAGAATGCCAGCGAGATGAAAATAACGAGGGCGGACAGGCCAAGTCCTCGTCCCATCAGCCGGGGCTCAAGAACATTCCCAATACCGACATTCAATACAACATAGCCGATCCCGACACCGACAGCCCCGCCAGTGCCGAGCTCCACCAGGGCCAGCAAAACGGCCGGGATCGCGGCAAGGATTGAGCCAATGGTGGGGATGTAGTTGAGCAGAAACGCCACCAGCCCCCAGAGGGCGGCGAAGGGAACTCCCATGATGGCGAGAAAAATTCCCGCGAGAAATCCAGTCAACGCACTCATGCCCGTCTTGATGACCAGGTAGCGGTTAATGCTCTTGAGGAACTCCTCAAACGGACCAAGCGTTCCCTGTCCGGGGCCGAAGGCCGTCTGTAATTTCCCTGAGAAGGTAGCCGCCTCGAGAAGGATGAAAAGCACTGTGAGAAGGATGAGGAAGGCGTTGGCGAGCACCCCGGTCATGGTCTTGATGGAGGCGGCGAAAAAAGCCATCACCCTGGCTGGGTCCAACTGCTCCCCGATCACCTTCTCCGGCTTCTCCCATCCCATGCTGTCAAAGCCGGCATACAACATATCCAGCTTTTCCTGGAGCTCATTTCCATAAGCTTCCTTTTTCGCCATAAACCCTGAGGTTGACGACCCGATAACCGTAGCGACAATCACCACCCCGATAACCACGACCAGCAGCACGGCAACAAGGGCGGCCCAGGAGGGAAGGCCCTTGCTCTTGAGCCAGAACAAGGGAGGAGCCGTCAAGGCCGCGACCATCACCGACAGGAGGAACGGCACCACGAACTCCTGGGAAGCGTTAAGTCCCCAGATCACCACCACAAAGCAGGCGGTCGTCATCAGGAAACGTGCCAGTGTCGACGTTTCTTTTTTTTCGCTCATGCCACCTCGGATTCTCCCGTTTCGCCGGATTCTCCACCTCCGGCAACCAAGCTAGCAAGGTAACCCACACAGAAGCAGGTTACAATGCCGATGGTCGCATAAAGAATAGAATGAACCTGGCCGTAGGCTGACCAGAGAGCAAAGCAGGAGGCCGCGGCGCCGACAAGCGCCCCGGTTGAGTTTGCCCGGCGTGTAAAGATCGCGAGACAGACGATTCCCGCCACCGCCCCGAGGAGCAACCCGAGCACCGCGAGGTACAGGTCCAGCATGGACTTCCACTGCTCGCTGTAAAGAGCCAGCAGCAACCCGGTACAAAGCACGAGGACTCCCAGGGTAAGCGTGGCGAACCTGGCGACGCGCAGGTAATGGCCCTCGGGCCGGTCGGGCTTGAATCGCCTGTAGAAGTCGGTGACAAAGGCCGCCGAGACGCTGTTCATGCTGCTGTCGAGAGTCGACATCGTCGCCGCGAGAAGCCCGGCGATAACAATGCCGGAGACACCGGGAGGCAGAGACTGAACCATGAAGAGCGGGAATACCTGTTCTGTTTTCAGCCCCGGAGACAGCTCGATGGGATTCTGTTGATAATAGACGTACAGAGCGGCGCCGACAAAGAACAGCAGGGCGGGGATCGGGATCGCAAGCAACGCGTTGGTCCAGATAGCCTTGGCGGCCGACTTCTCATCAGGAGTGGTCAGGTAGCGCTGCACGACGGCCTGGTCGGATCCGTAGGATGCGAGTTGCTGGAAAATCCCACCGACCAGGATGACCCAGAGCACAGGCATCGTATAGCTGTCGAGACTCCAATCCAGCTCCACCAGGCGAAGCTTTCCCTCGGCGGCCGCCGTTGAGACCAACTCGCCTATCCCTCCATCAAGCTCACCGGCAATGATGAATACCGTAACAAGCGCGCCGCCAACCAGCACGACAGCCTGCAGCACATCGGTCCAGACAACCGCCTCCATTCCTCCGAGGTAGGTGTACACGGTCGC